>JASHUE010000358.1:0-8592 GCA_030040195.1 Streptosporangiaceae bacterium
TCGGCGGCGCGCGGGTAGCGGCCCTGCCGCCGGTTGAGATCGCCGAAGTCGTGCAGGGTGTCCGCCTCACCCTTGCGGTCAGCGGTATCGCGGAACAGGGCTAGCGCTTGGTTCAGGTGATCGGTGGCCTGCGGGTAGCGGCCTCGCGCCAGCTCGGCTTCACCGAGGCCTCTGAGCGCATAGCCTTCACAGTTCCGGTTCCCAGACTCCTGGGACAGCGATAGGGCCTGCTGGAAGTGCTCGGCGGCAGGCGTGTAGTTGCCCAGCCGCAAGTCGGTCAGCCCGAGGTTGACAAGCGCGGCCGCCTGACCGGCCCGGTTGTCCGTCTGGCGGAACAACTCCAGGACCTCGCGGTGGGCCTCGGAGGCCTGCTCATACCGGCCGCTGTCCCAGGCGAGATTGCCCAGGCTGCCGAGCGTCCGAGCTTGACCGGTCCGGTCGCCGGCCTGGCGGAATAAGGTCAGCGCCTGATCGAAATGTTGAGTGGCCTGCAGGTGGCGGCCCTGCCGTACCTCGACGACACCGGCGTTGCGGAGTGCTTCGGCTTCGGCGCCGCGGTCGCCAAGGCTGCGGGCGGCGCGGTGCGCGCAGGCGTGGATGGTCAGCGCCTCGCGATAGTGGCCGCCAAGGTCGAGATGGTAGTACAGCGTGGACGCCAGGCGGATCGCCTGAGCGGGCCAGCCGTGATCGGCGGCATGGATGACGGCAGCGACAAGATTGGGCCGTTCGGCATCCAGCCACGCCCGCGCGGCCGCCGTGTCGGCTACCGGTGGGGCAGGGCTTGCCGGGGGCGGGACCTCTGGCAAGGCGGGAGCATGGGCGGGGAACAGGATGCCCATCGCGGTTGCAGCGGTGTGCTGGTAGTGGTCCAGCAAGCGGGTCAAGGCGGCCCGCTGGACGGTCTGCCCGGTGTCGGCGGCCGCCAGTTCCCGGCCGTAGGCGCGCAGCAGGTCGTGCATCCCGTACCTGTCCTGGCCGATATGCCCCAACAGGCAGGCGCGGGTGAGCTCGGCCAGCACCCGGCAAGCCGCCGGGTAGCTCGCCCCGGCCAGTGCGGCGACCGCGCGAGAATCGAAGTCCGCGCCCGGGTGCAAGGCCACCAGCCGGAACGCCCGGGCCGCGGCGGGCGACAGGTACCGGCAAGACCACGAAAACACCGCCCGCACCGCGGTGCCCGGATCCGCGCCGGCCTCCAGCGCGTCGAGCCGGCCCTGACCGTCCAGCTCACCGGCCAGCGCGATCAGCGACATGGCCGGGCGGGCAGCAGCGAGCTCGGCGGCCAGCCGCAGCGCCAGCGGCAGGCAGCAGCACAAGCTAGCCAACTCGGCCGCCGCCTGCGGCTCGGCGTCCACCCGCGGGCCGATCAGCGCCCGCAGCAGCGCCAGCGCGTCACGCACCGGCAGCACGTCCAGCAGTACCCGGCGGGCGCCGTCCCGGGCGACTAGACCCGCCAGCATGTCCCGGCTGGTCACCAGCGCCAGGCAGCCAGGCCCGCCGGGCAGCAGCGGTCGCACCTGCCCGGCATCCCGCGCGTTATCGAGCACGATCAGCACCCGCCGGCCCGCCAGCGCGCTCCGGTACGCGGCTGCCCGATCGTCGGCCTCGGCCGGAATCTGCGAGCCGGGCACGCCGAGCGCGGCCAGGAACCCGGCCAGCACGTCCCCCGCCGCCAGCGGCTGCTCTGGGTCATAGCCGCGCAGGTTCGCATACAACTGCCCATCCGGGAACCGCTCCGCGACCTGATGCGCCCACCGCACCGCCAGCGCGGTCTTTCCGACTCCCGCCGTCCCGCCGATTGCCGAGATCACCATCGTCTGCGTGCCCTCCGCCCCGGAAGCGCCGAGCATCCCGGTCAGCGCGGCCAGCTCAGGGCCGCGGCCGGAGAAGCAGCCAACGACCGCGGGGAGCTGCCGCGGCACCTCCCGTGCCGACGTCCGGGCCCCGTCCCGCCACGACGCGAGCGCGGCAAGGGTGGAGTCGTCCGTCAGGGCCTGCCGGTGCGGGTCCCGCGCCCCGAGCCCGCCTTCCTGACCCGCGATCTCCCGCATCGGAGCCGGCGGCTGAGCAGACGCCGTCCGAGCTGAGCCGAGGGTTGTTTGCCAGGCCGGCGGTACCCGATCACCATCAGCGGATGCGGGCAGCCCCAACGTGGCGGTGAGCAACCGCACCGTGCGCGGGTACGGCTTGCGAGTTCGGCCACGTTCCAGGTCACTGATGGTGCGGACACTGACGCCCGATCTGTCAGCAAGCTCCTCCAAGGTCATCGGTACGGCGAGCCGAGCCTGGCGCAGCCATTGGCCCAGCGTCTCTGGGCCGGCGCTGAGGCTCATCGCCCAGTCACCAGCGCACAGCCTGAAACGCAGGCCGCCAGCGGCTGCGAGGTGACGGGCAAATCGCGTGCGCCGTCCCCCGATATGGAGTCATCCGCATCACTCGTCCCGCCGGACTTCGCTACGGGAGGAAACCAGGCCACGCCGACCATACCGCTGAGCTTTTCCGCGCGCACCCCGCATGCAGTTCGCCCGTAGTCCGCATGGCCTCTAGCCAGGGCCTCAATCACTATGGATTTGGCGGCCTAACACACCGCTGGAGGTACGCGAGAAAAAGGTCTGTCATGCGTAAGAGGCTTCTCCTCATGCTACTCACAACTGTGGAATAACACCGTGGCGCAATAGCGCGCTGACACTGTTTCCATTTGGCGGGCAGCAAGAGCGAGAAACGAACACTCGCCGCGGACACGCCGCGCAGCTCTGCTCAGGCGCTAGATCGCCGGAAAGGTATCACGTCCTTCCACTGACCAGCCTGGCGAGACGTCAGAGGTGGACGTGTCGGAAGTCCAGAACGACAAATGTGAGGAGGCAACATGTCACTCCGTTGCATGTCAGTCGCCGCCGTACTTGCGGCAGGCGTCGCAACCGCTCTGCTGTCGGTCGCACCGGCCTCTGCCAGCCAGCAGAGTCGCCCAGAGAACAGTCACGCCAGCGGTGTCGCCACAGCTACAATGCGAGCTCCGGTCGCGAGTCCGGTACGCGATGCCAGTGCACTGCGGCTGCTGACGCCTGATGTGAACAATGTCATTGTGAGTCTTGCCGACGCGGTAGCCTATGAAGCGTGCGACGCGGGCGCGGTGTATTCGCTCAACGCATCCCTCGAGCCGGTAGTTGGGGTGGATAACAATTGCGAGTATCGCATATACCTGCAGTACACCGACGGCTCGTCATACTGCATCGATCCTCATTACGATAAAACATATATCGGGCCGGCGTGGCAGTACCCCGCGGCCCTCAAAATCGGGGAGAGCACTGACGACTGCTGATCAGCGTCCGGCAAGATGTTCCGGAAGCATCGGCCAAGCGGAGTCCCCGGCCACACCTGCGTGACCGGGGCTTCGCTTGTGTGGGGAGCGCGGCCTTATCGCGGCGCTAGGACCTGTTCGCCGGAGTTGCTCGGCCCGGAGAGGATCGGGCCCGTACTGGAGAGGTGCTAACTCGACTTTGCTCGCCGATCGGAGGCCAGTTAGCCGCCAGCGTGCGGCGGCTACGAGCCAGCCTTCAGCAGTCGCGCTGCCGCAGTGCCCAGATTGTTGCCGTCCTCCAGCGGCGGCTGCCCTACTCCGCCCGCCGAGACAAGATCGGATAGGCAGCCATCAGATTTGACCACGACAGCCGGGCCGGTTCCGGGTACCGGAGTGAACTCAAGCTGGTACAAGACCGTGTTTGCGCCAATCAGCGGGCAGGCTATCGGTCCGGAGCCTGGCGGCTTGACTGGCAGCCGGTTCACCAGCCAGGCAAGCGTGGCGATTTCTCGCCGGGAGGTGATCGTCCGCCGGCTGGCCGGCACGGTGCCGCCCCAGGGGGTGGCGCTCACAATGACCGAGCGGAAGCGCGCCGGGTTCAGGTACTCGGCTGCCGAGCGGGGCGGATAGAACATCACCTGCACATCAGCACGCAGCAAGGAGCCGCCGCCAACCGCCGCCATCGTGTACTGCAGCATGACTGCACCGATACCCGGCGGCAAGCTGGGCGGCGCGCCGGCCAGGTAATCGTCGCCCGATCCGACAGTGCCAGTTGTATCGAGGGTCACCCCGGCCGGCGGATGCGCTTGCAGGAACGAATCCGCCGCGGCCATCGTCATCGGCAGCCGGTAATACCGACAGAGATCGATATCTTCACCGGCGCCAGTGAAGCCCGCAGTTTGCAGCGAAGCCGGCACTGCCTGCTGCCGCAGGCGCGCCGCTCCGGCGGGCAGGACCAGCTCGGCCAGCAAGCGCACAGCCACGGCCTTCGCCTTGGCAATGCTGCCCGCAGGCGCCACCGTGATCCGGGCATTGGCGCTGGCCGCAGCTGCAAAGCGTGCCGGAGCAGTTCCGCACGCGGCCAGGCATCCAGTGATTGCCAAGGCCACCGCGATCGTCGCGAGTACTTTGCGCCCGCGCGTACTACCTCTTGAGGCCATCATGGCGCCGCCCCTGCTGTCGGGTGCCTGCAGGTAAGACGACGGCGCGCGCTCCGCGGTTGCGGCTACCCGCCGATCGGCATGGTGGTGACCTGTCCGGACACCTCACGTCGCGGTGCGCAGATTCCCGGCCTGCCCTGCCGGGCGTATACCCGGACAACCAGAGTCGGGCCTGGTAACGTCGGGCCGGCCACGGTGCGGACGACGCCGGACATCCGAGCGACGGGCTGCCGGCGTTTCTTGCCCCGCTGGGCGGGCCGACTCTGCCCGCTCGTTCAGCCCTGTTGGTTGTAACGGACTGGCGTGGAGTATTGCGGATCCTCGTGGCGTGCCCAGTAGCGGTCGCGCAGCTGCGCGGTCAGGGGTCCGGGGGTACCCGTCCCCACTGGCCTGCCGTCGACGACGGTCACCGGCATGATCCCTCCGGCCGTCGAGGTGACCAGCACTTCGGCCGCCCGTCGCAGGTCGTCGGCGGTCAGCAGCCCCTGCTGGACCGGCTGGCCGGCCTCAGACGCGAGCTCGATCACCGAACGGCGGGTGATGCCCGCGAGCGTGCCGGCGGCGGGAGTCAGCCAGCGGCCATCGACGTAAGCGAACACGTTGAAGCCCGGTCCCTCGGTGATCGCGCCGGTCAGGTCACGCAGGACCACCAGCTGGGCATCGTGATCGTAGGCATCCAGCAGCGCCATATCCAGGTCGAGCCAGTGATAGTTCTTGACCGCGGGATCCACGCTTTGCGGCGGGATGCGGGTCACCTGGCTGATCCACAGGCTTGTGCCGCAGGCCTGCTGATCCGGCGTGCTGATCCACACGAACGGAATGGCGAAGCAGTAGAAGGTGTTCCGGGCGGTCCGCAGGTCCCGGCTACCCGCAGCGGTGCGGCCGCGGGTACATGTCATCGATACATACGCCTCGCGCAGACCCGCATGGCGGACGCATCCGTGCACGATGGCCTCAATCGCGGCGCGGTCGTGTCCGGGGTCAAGTCTGAGCCTGGCCATGCTGGCGCTGAACCGGTCCAGGTGGGCATCCAGCCGGTAGAATCGGCCGCGCCAGACGTGAACCACGTCGTAGGTGCAATCCGAACGGGTGACGCCGAGGTCGAGCACCGAGATCTTCGCTTCCTCGACCGGGCAGTACCTCCCGTCAATCCAGGCAGCGCCGTCCGGCCACCGGTTTCCGCCCGCAGAAACACCCGCATCCGCTGCTTGTGTCATCAATTCCTCCTCAGCACTTGAGCAATCTGCAGAACGAACACCTATCGCCGGAGGCAGGTTAGGAGCCTGCTACTGGCACGAGGCGGACCACTGGACCAGCGGTCCACGAGAACGTTCGTGGCCACGCAGCCTGCCTGGCTTCCGCCCGGTTGGTTACCCCCAAGCGCCGCGTCGCAGGATGACCTCGGCGAGCTTGAGCTGATCGCTTCTCAGTCTGCGCAGCGTGTCGACGTCATCCAAGCCCGGAGGCCGGTGCAGTTGCCCGCGGACGGGCACGTCATCAGTGTGGTCCAGTCCGAACCAGCAGATCGCCTTGGCCTGCGGGCGAGGTCGATGCGGTCGTCAAGGTTCAGGTGCTCTGTTAGGAGATGGTCAGATGGCCGCCCTCGACGACACGTAGCCGGCTGCAGGCCGCAAGTGCCTGGCTGGCGGCGGTTTGGCTCCAGGGCACGCACTGGTCAGCGGACGGTGATGTCGACGGCAACTAGCGTTGCTGACGGCCGCGAGCGGCTGTAACCCTGGCGGTACTGCCAGGTCATCGTCGTGGTTCCGCGACTGCTGGCAACGAAGGTATACAAGTAGGGAATGGCGCACCCGGCGACCTGCGCGGGGCAGGCGCCGTCGGGGAACTCGCCGACCGCCCGCACCACCCGTGGGCTGGGCGTGGTCCCCACCTCACGCCAGTAGGCGTAGTAGTCGACCGCATCGACCCAGATCGAGAACCGCTGACCGACCCCGACGCGGACGAGAATGACGTCGGTCTTGCCTGCCGTCCCGGTCGCCCGGAACGGGATCGCCAGCTCCGCAACCACCGCGCCATGTCCAGGCGCCGGATGCGTGCCGCCAGCTCCCGTCACGAGCAGCGCGCACCCGGCGGCGAGCGCGGCAACCCCTGCTGTGATCACCCCGCGCTGTACCGTCCTCCGCTGGCCAGCCAGCATCCTCACATGACCCATCTGAACTGCCCCCATATTTGCCTGACTCCGGCTGCCCATCGGACGCCGCTGACGGCAAGCCCGGTTCCAGCTCGCCATAACGATCCTGCGACCCAGCGGCCACAGCACGGTCTCGTTCATCCGCTGCTCGCAGCCAACCGCGTTGCTGCGCTTGCCCGCTTTACGACAATCAGCCCAGCCCTAAGGTGGTGTGGCCCCATCACGAAGGGTTGCCGGGCGGCCTGCACCCGATCGCGCGGGCCTGGCGCCACATTGAGCCAGCATCGGCGCGCACTGCGAAGGGTGGCTACCTCTCCGGTGCCCGATCATTAAGCTTCCCAAGATCGTGCTCAATGGCGCTGTCGGGCGGATGGCCAGGTCTGGGCGCTGACCCAGCTTCGGCCGTACGCTTCACCCATGTCATTGCTCGCCGCGACGCAGGTAACAGCTCTAGCAACAGTATTGCTCGCTATCGGCGTAATCATTACGGCGGTCCTTGCGGGTCTTGCTTTTCGCAAGCAGTCCGAGGAAGTAAGACTGCTTGGCAGGCAACTTGAAGAGCAGCACCGGGACTTGAGTCAACGCGAGCGGCTGCTTGAACGCCAACAGGCGAGTGCAGTTGATCTCCAAGTTTGGCCCTCCAAGTACCTTCCCAAGAAACCGCCTATTTGCATGGCATTGGTTTCTAACAGATCAGATCGACCAATCCGGGAGGTCCGTTGCCGCATCGAGCTAGGAGAAAAGCAAGAACCATACATCATGACTTGGCTTGGCGCACAATTGGAACGCGATAACAATTCAGAGAGGTTAGGCACATGGGAGCGGTTCGGTTACGGAGAGCCGGTGATAGCCAGAGGGAGCACGCATGCATTCGAGTTCGACTTTAGCAGTGACCCCGAGGCTTCCTTCGCGATATCGGCGAGGTTCATCGACGACGCCGGGCTTCACTGGCAGATTGACCCCGACCTGCACCTAGAAAAGTTGGAGGATCGAACCGATTGGTGAAGCGCAAGCTGGAGCATGAGGGGCAAGTTGGTCCAGCGTTTCCGCCGGTCAGAAGTGATGGTGATGGGCGGGTCGAACCGCCGACCTTCCGCTTTTCGGCAGGCTTTGACATCCTCGCGCTGCTCGCCGTTGAGCACCACCGCCTCGGCCGAGGCAGCGGGCAGATCGTATGCCTTCGCCCGGTGTCGCACCGCATGCCGGGAAATCGTTGGCAATCCGGGCATCAGCTACTGCGACGTCCGGGTCGGACTGCCCTGGATACCGGGACTGGTCAGCGACAGCACCTGCATGTCGACGGCGTTCCGGTCCATGTCCGGGAGCCTGTACTCGCTGAAGTCGACCAGCTTGCGCTGCCAATCGGCGGCCACCGCGCTCTTTACCTTCACATCGCTGACCCTAGAACCCTCTGCCGCCAGCTTCTCGTACCAGAACGATTCCTCCAGGGCGACTATCTTCATGGGTTGTCCTTCCTATCGGAACGAGCCTCCCCGGTGTCTCGCGCACCTATCCGATGCCGAGCAGTGCGGTTGCGTTCTGCTCGAGGATGGCTCGGGTGGCGGCTGGCTCGATCCGGTCATCGCTGATGTAATCGACCGCGCGGATAAAAATCTCCCCGTTCTCGTAGGGGAAGTCGGTTCCAAGCAGGAGCCGGTCCGCGCCGAATGAATCGATCGCGCAGCGGAGAGCGGGCACGTGCCCGTGCCCGACGGTGTCGTACCACATCCGGCGCGCGGCCACGCTGGGCGCCTCAGGTGTCTGCGGTGCCTCCCAGTGGTACTGGTCATCGGCCCGCTGCAGCAGCATCGGCAGTGCCCCGGCGAGATGCGAGTTGATGATCTTGATGTTCGGATAGCGAGCCGGGACACCGTGCGTGATCAGGTGCATGATCGAGATCGTGTCCTCGACCGGTGCGCCGACCATCCACGTCAGATGATGCTCGCGGATCAGGGGCGAGCATGCGCTGTTGCCAGCCGGGTGCA
>JASHUE010000359.1:0-5622 GCA_030040195.1 Streptosporangiaceae bacterium
GCGACCCGAGCGTGCCGAGCGGCGTCCTGGAACGCGGTCTCCTGCTCCGGCTCAGGTTCGAGTTCGACCAGTACGTCAACCTGCGGCCCGTCCGGCTATACGCCGGTGTGGCGTCCCCGCTCGCGGGGATCCGGAGCGAGTCGGTCGACATGCTCGTCGTGCGCGAGGGCACCGAGGGCCCCTACATCGAGGCCGGCGGGATCATGCGCCGCGGGACTCCAGATGAGGTCGCGACCCAGGAGAGCATCAACACCGCCTTCGGCGTCGGGCGCGTGGCGCGCTACGCGCTGCAATGCGCGGCCCAGCGGCCGCGGCGCAAGCTGACCCTGGTCCACAAGAGCAACGTGCTCGCCTACGCCGGCGATCTGTGGCGGCGCACGGTCACCGAGGCCGCGACGGAGTTCCCTGGTGTCAGCACCGAGTACTGCCACATGGACGCCGCCGCCGTGTACTTCCTGACCAAGCCAGAGCGCTTCGACGTCATCGTCACTGACAACCTTTTCGGCGACATCCTCACCTCGCTGGGCGCAGCCGTGGCGGGGGGGATAGGCCTGGCCGCCGGGGCGAGCATCAACCCGGAGCGCACCGCGCCGAGCACGTTCGAGCCGGTGCACGGCAGCGCGCCGGATATCGCGGGCAAGCAGAAGGCCGATCCGACCGCGGCGATCCTGTCCGCGGCCATGCTCTGTCAGCATCTTGGACTGACCGCCGAGGCGGCCAAGATCGAGCAGGCCGTATCCGATGACCTGCTGGAACGCCAGGGAGCGTGGTCCCCGCGGGCAACGCCGGAGATTGGGGACGATATAGCAGAGCGGGTGGCGAGCTAGCTTTGGCAGTGATGGTCGTGGCAACGGCGCCATGGCCGGACTCAGGGAAGGTGCCTCGATGACCGCAGGTGCGAATCATGACATCTCGTTTGCCCTAAACCCGACCGCCGAGCCCGTTTCCCCCGCCCGGCGAACCGAACTCATGGCCGACCCCGGCTTCGGCCGGGTGTTCACCGACCACATGGTGACGATCGCGTGGACGGCCGAGGCCGGCTGGCACGACGCTCAGCTGCGTCCGTACGGCCCGCTCAGCCTGAATCCGGCCAGTCACGTGTTCCACTACGGCCAGGAGATCTTTGAGGGCCTCAAGGCCTACCGGCAGGCAGGCGGCCCTATCGTGATGTTCCGGCCGGCCGCGAACGCAACGAGGTTCATCAACTCCGCCCGCCGGATGGCGATGCCCGAGTTGTCCGAGGACACATTCATCCACGCCCTCGAGCTGCTGGTGGCTCAGGATCGGGAGTGGGTACCGACCGCCAGCGAGCAGAGCCTTTACCTGCGCCCGTTCATGATCGCCACGCACGTCGGACTGAGCGTGAGCCATCCCTCTTCGTCTTTCCTGTTCGTTGCCATCGCGTCGCCGGCTGGGGCGTATTTCCGCGGGGGTCTCCGGCCGGTGTCTGTCTGGCTCGCCGATGGTTACATCAGGGCCGCGGTCGGAGGCACCGGCGCGGCTAAGACGGGGGGAAACTACGCCGGCGGGATGATCGGGCAGCGGCAGGCGATGGACCATGGGTGCGACCAGGTGGTCTGGCTCGATGCCGCTGAGCGCCGGTGGGTCGAGGAGCTGGGCGGGATGAACCTTTTCTTCGTCTTCGGCGCCGGTGACGACGCGCGTATCGTCACGCCGCCGCTGACCGGCACGCTGCTGCCGGGCGTGATCAGGGATTCGCTCCTGACCCTTGCGGCTGATCTTGGCATTGCGGCGTCGGAAGAGCCGATCTCGGTGGATGAGTGGCGGGCGGGCTGCGAGTCGGGCGAGATCACCGAGGTATTCGCCTGCGGCACCGCGGCCGTTATCACCCCGGTCGGCGAGGTGAGGGGATCTGCGGGCGGATGGACGATCGGCAGTGAGGCCGGGCCGGTGACGATGAGGCTGCGTGGTCAGCTTCTCGGCATCCAGTTCGGCCAGCTCCCCGATCCGCACGGCTGGGTGCACAAGATCTGCTGAGCCGGCCGGGCCGCCTTCGGGCTGGGCCGCTCGCAGGCGTTGCCGCTGTCCTCGGCGCGGTCATCGTGCGTGCGGTCAGCTCACGGCAGCCGGGTCTCGTACGGGTATCGCGGCGTCCAGCGCCAGCACCGGCAGGTCTGCCGGTGCTGTTTCCGGGTACTTCAGCCCGGCGCCCGTGTTGAGTACGACCACCTCGTCGCCCTCGCTGAGCCAGCCCGCCTCGCGCAACTGCCTCGCTGCGGCCACGCACGCGGCTCCCTCGGGGCAGATCCACGTCCCCTCGACGCGGGCCGTCTGCGCCTGGGCGGCGAGTAGCTCCGCGTCGGTCACCGCGATCGCGCAACCCCCGCTCGCCCGCACCGCCTCCAGCACGAGGAAGCCGCCGAGTGGCGCCGGCACCGTCAGGCCGAACGCCGCCGTCCGCGCATCGGGCCATGCCGACGTCGTGAGCTCGTCCCGCTCGAATGCCGCGACGATCGGCGCGCAGCCCGCCGCTTGCACGGCGACCAAGCGTGGCATCCGGGAATCGATCCAGCCAAGCCCGGCCAGCTCCTGGAGTCCCTTCCAGATGCCGATCAGCCCGACGCCGCCGCCGGCGGGGCACAAGATCACCTCGGGCACCCGCCAGCCTAGCTGCTCGGCGATCTCAAGGCCGATCGTCTTCTTGCCCTCAAGCCGGTAAGGCTCGCGCAGGGTGGAGACATCCAGCCAGCCCGGCCGCTGGCGGACGACCGGCGCAAGCATCCGTCCGGCATCGCCGATGAGCCCGTCGACGACATAGATCTCCGCGCCCGCCGCGACGCATTCCGAGCGTGTGATCGCGGGCGCGCCGGCCGGCATCGCCACCAGGAACGGCAGACCGGCCCGCGCGCAGAACACGGCCCAGGCCGCGCCCGCATTGCCGTTGGTCGGCATGGCCACGCCAGCCGCGCCGAGTTCGACCGCGCGCGACACCCCGACGGCCGCCCCGCGAGCCTTGAACGTCGCCGTAGGCAGCACGCCTTCGTCCTTCATCAGCAGGCCGGGAAGGCCGATCTCGCGCCCTAGGCGCGGCATCTGAGTCAGCGGCGTCATGCCCTCGCCGAAGCTGACCACACTCTCCGGTCGCATCACCGGAAGCAACTCGTGGTAGCGCCACAGCGATGGTGGCCGCCCGGCGATCTCGCCCGGCCCGGCTAGTTCTGCGGCATGGCTGAGGTCATAGCGGGCCAGCAGCGGTGCACCGCACTCACACGTCCCCTGCAGCCGACCGGCATCATGCTGGGCTCCGCACCGGGAGCAATCGAGGTGGGTGAGGGCGGAATAGGGATAGTTCATGTCCGCCATCCTGGCGGGCTGAACCCGCAAGCCGCACAGCAGGTCACCGTTTGGCCGTCGGCTATCCGGCTTGCTCGCCTGACCGGCGCAGAGCGTACGATGGAGCACACGCAGCGCGAAGCCGCGGTGCGGGAGGATGCGATGAGACTGCGTTCTCGGCGAGACGTCGTGGTCTGGAGCCTGTCGGGCATCCCAACTGGCAGGCATGGCGAGCTACGACGCACGCGGCCCGTACGGGCCAGGCGCACCCGCAGGCTGCTCCGCATCGGCGCGTTAGTCACGCTTGTGGGCGCCATGCGGCTCGCACACGGCGCCCGGTACCGCTGGCAGCCCCTGCTGGCGGGGGTGGTACTCACGGCGACCGGCATCATGCTGCACGGCAGCGCGTGGGGAGTTGCTGCCATGGCCGGGATCTATTCCTTGTGGTACGCCGTGCTCATTCCTGGCCACCCCGAGGCCGATGGCAAGCGCCACTCTGACCTCGAACGCGAGCTAGCGGGATATTCAACCGAGGCCCAGCGGAGCGACCTCCTGGCGACGCTTGACCGCTACCCGGATGAGGTCACCTGCGAGCTGCGGGACATACTGGCGAGTCAGGCCATGGCTTCCTGCAGCAGCGGGATTCCGGGTACAGGGAATGGCTGAGGCCATGGCAAGTCGGCTGCGAGGGCTCGATCGCTAGACCGCGTTCCGATCGCCGGCAGTCCCTGGGCCGACCGTGCGCGAGAGTATTGCGTCCACGACTTTGCCGAGAGGCTGTCTCGCGTCGATGCAAATCGCGCCGGCTGCGCGCAGGCGGTCCTGCAATTCCGGCAGTTTGCGGCGCAGGTACTCGCGCGTGTCCCCGATACGGCCCCAGTCGTGGTAGTCCCGGCGCGCATCCAGCCGTGCCAGCATCGTGGGCTCGTCGATCTCCAGCAGGAACACGTGAGTGAAGCGATCGGCCAGCTCTGGCTGATTGTCCGCACCGCCGCAGACGTACAGTGTCGCTTGCCCTGCAGTTGCGATCAGCTGATCGAGGCGGGCCGGAACCCATGCCCAGCTATGCTGCGAAAGCCACGCGAAGTCCGGCTCGGCCGGCTCTTCCACCACGTTGCCGGCGGCGTCGACGGATCGCGCCAGCAATGAGTCGTTGTCGGCGTCGATGGACGCCATGCCCCGATGGGCCAGCACGGCGGCGATGGCTGTCTTCCCGGCGCCGGAACAGCCTGCGATCTGGACAGCGCTCATTGGCTATCAATCGTCGGCCAGCCGTGATCATGGGCGCAAACGAGTTTGTGATCGCGCCTATGCGGGCGATCTTGCCGGGCTGACTGGCCTCCCTTGCCCGACCTCATCGGAGGTGAGTGCGAGGATGAACGGAGCGCCGCGCGCGTGGTCTACGCGAGGAAGGTCATTAAGTGGACGACAAGGACATCCTTGGTCACATCGACGAGCTCATCAAGACTGAGCATGAGCTGAGGCAGAAACTCGCCGCAGGTGAGTTGTCCGGGCAGGAAGAGCGCGCTCAGCTGCTCGCGGCGGAGGAGGCACTCGATCAGTGCTGGGACTTGCTCCGGCAGCGCCGGGCCAGGCGCGAGTTCGGGGAAGACCCGGACGGGTCAGCTGCGCGACCGGTCTCTGAGGTCGAGGGATACCAGCAGTAGCCAGGAGAGCCGGAGATGCGCATTGCGAGGTTCGCCACGGATGGCGAGGTCCGGTACGGGATCGTGGACGATGCAGGCTCCGGGACGCCGGCGACGGCGAACGGACATGGCGCCGAGAACCTGACGATCGCCGAGATTGCGGGTCACCCGTTCAGCCCTCGCGAGGATGTGAAACTCACCGGCGCCCGACACCAGGCAGCCGATGTGCGGTTGCTGGCGCCGGTGCTGCCCAGCAAGATCGTGGCGATCGGCAAGAACTATGCCGAGCACGCGCGCGAGACTGGCTCGGAGCCTCCCGCTGAGCCCTTGATCTTCCTCAAGCCGTCGACGGCCGTGATCGGACCGGGCGACCCGATCGTCCGGCCCGCGCAGCTGTCGAAGCGAGTCGACTTCGAGGGCGAACTAGCGGTCGTGTTCGGGAGGCTGTGCCGGGACGTGCCTGCCGACCGGGTTCCCGAGGTGATCTTCGGTTATACCTGCGCCAACGACGTGACCGCCCGTGACCTGCAGGCGAGCGACGGGCAGTGGACGCGGGCAAAGGGGTTCGACACGTTCTGCCCGCTGGGACCCTGGATCGAGACCGCGCTGGATCCAGGCGATGTTCAGCTGACCACGACGGTGAACGGAGAGGTCAAGCAGCAGGCCAGCACCTCTGAGCTGA
>JASHUE010000031.1:0-4358 GCA_030040195.1 Streptosporangiaceae bacterium
GCGGCCGGACCTGCTCCTCGTCCGCGGCATTGTCCAGCACCACCAGCACCCTCCGCCCGGCCAGCAGGCTGCGGTACAGACCGGCCTGGTCACCCAGGGCCTTCGGGATCTGCTCGGGCCGGACTCCCAGCGCGTCCAGGAACCCGCGCACCGCCTGCCCGGGCGCCAGCGGCGACCCTGATGGGCCGAACCCGGCCAGGTTGACATACAGCTGGCCGTCGGGAAACAACTCCACCGCCTGGTGCCCGAAATGAACGGCCAGGGCGGTCTTGCCGATGCCCGCAGTGCCGCCAATGGCTGAGATCACCACGGCCGCCGGGCTGGTGCCTGCCTCGCCGAGCAGGCCGGCCAGCACCGCCAGCTCATGCTCGCGGCCGACGAACTGCCGGACGGACGCCGGAAGCTGCCGAGGAACTATCAGCACCTTGTCGACGGGTCCTTGTGGCGCCGTAATACTCGCCGCCGAGCGCTGGCCCAGGCGGAGGAACTCCGCGTGCGCCGGGCCCTGAAGCGCCAATGCAGCTGCGAGCCGTTCTAACGATCGCGGATGCGGGTACTCGGTGCGGCCGCGCTCGATGTTGCGGAGCGCCCGGATACTCAAGCTGGCCCGCTCAGCTAGCTCCTCCTGCGACAGCCCAGCGGCCTCGCGGCAAGACCTCAGCCATGTTCCCAGGACCCCAGTGTCAGTCATTCTGGACCTCGCAGGTCTGAATCGTCAGGACGCTGCCGCCCATTTAGCCACAGGAATGGCCGAGAGCGCCCGCCAGCTGAATCCTGCTTCCGCGACAAACCGGCAGTTTACCAGCGGAAACTGCCGGTCGGAAATACCTGGTCTGCATTCGCGGGCAGCACTATGGTCGGCGTCGCATCGGTAAAACCAATCCACCGGCAATCCATGATTGGAGGCTTTGATGGAATTGCTACGTAAGCTGGCGGTGATCGCGTCCGGCGCCGTGGCGGTCATGGGGCTCGGAGTCGTCTACGCCGGCACAGCGTCAGCGAGCTCTACGCCACAGATACTGTGCGTCTCAGGCGAAGTCGCCTGCGCCCAGGCCCCGTCCGCCAACGGGGACTCCATCCTCATGGAAACGAGCAACGACACCAGCGAGTGGTATTACCCCACCCCCGGCCCGCGCACCATCAGGCACAACGGCACCGATGGGTGCATGCAGGCACAATCCGACGGCCATGTCATCCTTGAGGACTGCACCACAAACAGTGATCAGGAGTGGTCCGTGTACGCGAGTGAGAACGGCTGGAGCATGTTCGAAAACGAGGCCTACCCCGGACAGTGCCTCGAATGGGCCTCTACCGCGGGGACGCTCATCACCGATGCGTGTAATACGTCCACTGCAGGCCAGCATCTCTACCCAGGAGAGCAGTAGGCCAGTAAGACGACGCCAGGCAGGCATGCAGAACGCTGCCATAGCGGAGGCGCGCCGTGGTCGGCGCGCCTTCGCGCCTGTAGGGGTCGTCGCAGACGCAGACGGGCTGGCCCCGGCCATGACGACGAACCAACTCGGCTCGCGGCCGGGCCAGTAGCATGAAGCCGGCGCCCGTGCGAACAGTCGCGACGACGAGCTCACCGTCATCAGGCGCGCTTTCGCCTACCAGGACCAGCGCCGGACTCGGCTATGGCGTTATCCCCCAGGTCGCCGGTACCCGCCAGCAAGCTCCTTCCCCTTGGCCAGCAACGACTGAGCTTCCTGCGTGGTTATCAATCTTTGAGTGCGTACGTTCCGAAGCCGACCCGAACTTGAAATCGCCACACTCACCGCAGCCGCGGTGAGCTCATCAGGGAGATCACAGATGAATATCCAGTCATCGGGCCCGAAGCTCCAGTAGAAGATGTCGAGGTGACCCCCGGCGTCTTCACACACCTTCCGGACGGCGCCTGCGCGATCGCTGGGGTTCTCCACCATGAGGGCCCAGGCCTCAGGGCTGTACCCACCCGTACATAGGTACTTCGGCATCTCCGGCACCTCCATGCGACGGCTGCCAGGACGAGCTAATGGTCCTACCGCTGAATCCGAGCGTCAACGGACGAAGGTCCTCACCGCCGAACCCGTGCCACGGCCCACCACCGAGTACTCGGGAATGCGCGCGACGCTGACTACCTCGCGGCTTCCGCGGTGAGATCGGGCAGCTGCGTGCTGGCCGACTCCCTGGCCCGAAGGACGAACGTCGATGCGAAGCCAATGCAAAGCAGTGCCAGAGCGTAATAGGGCGCCTCGATCGTGGGACTCGTTACCTTGTAGAACGAACCGAAGATGGCGCCACCGGTGATCACGATGCCCACGACGGCCGACACCACGATCGAGACCCGGCGGCTGGACGCGGCGAAGCTGCGCAGCGACCCGACGCACATCAGCAGGTAGACCACGACCAAGGCGAAGCCGCCGAACGTGGAGCCCCACGCGAACAGCGCGAAGTAGTGCGGGGTGGCCGGCAGCGCGAACAGGCTCGTCCAGAACTGGTTGACTAGCAACACCACGATCGAGGCGCCGATCACGAAGACGCCCGCCCCGAGCGGCGAGCCGTGCCGCTTGGACGTGATCGCCAGCGCCGCCGGGATCCGGCGGTCACGGGCCATCGCGAAGATCCCGCGCGACCCGGACACGGCGCAGCCGATCGCGACCGCGAGCATGTCGAACAGCACGACGAGCTCGAGCAGCCGGTCGATCCAGGTGCCGCCGTAGCCGCCCGCGCTCTTGGCCGCGCCGAGCGCGAACAGGGGTGCCGAGGCCGCGGCCGTGATCGCCTTGAGGCTGTAGTGGAAGCCGGCCACCTCGACGTACGTGGCCAGCAGGTAGATGGCGGTCGCGATGCCTGCGGTGGTCATGATCGCGATGGGGATCTCACGCCGCGGCTTAGGAGTCTCCTCGGCCAGGTTCGCCGCAGTCTCGAACCCGACGAACAGCAATACTCCGTACAGCACGCCGAAGAAGATCCCCGACCAGCCGTCGGCGGACGACGACGGCTCGAACGGCCGGGCGCTGTTAGCCGAGCCGAGCTGCACGATGACCGAGATGAAGAAGACGGTCAGCACGATGATCGAGACCAGCGCCAGGGCCAGCTGGGTCCGGGTGGACAGCCGGACCCCGAAGTACAGGATGACGGCGATGAGCGCGATGACGATGGCCGTCCAGGCCCAGGACGGCAGCGGGTTCACCTTGAACTCGGACGCGATCGTGCTTTGCAGGTAGCCGCCGATCAGCAGGAGCAGCCCGACCAGCAGCACGACCACGCCCCCGTAGTAGAGCCAGCCCGCGGCTGTCCCGACCCGCTTGCCGAGGCCGCGGGTCACGTAGTCATACAGCGACCCGGCCGCGTGCACCTCCTTGGCATAGCTGGACACGATCCACCCGAGCGCGAACACGCCGACGCCGGCGATGATCACCGACAGGGGCGAGGCGACGCCGCCGCCCTTGCCCGACGCGCTGATGACCCCGACGACGAGCGGGATCACGAAAGCCGAGGAGAAGACCGGGCCCATGAACCCTACGGACTGGGCGATGACGTCGGGCAGCGAGAGGACCTTGGCCCCGAGGCGCTCGTAGTTCTCTGACTTCGGCATCACTATCTCCTCGAGGGTGCGGGCCGGTAGTCGGTCAGGCTGTGCTCGCTCTGGCTGTGCTCGCTCAGGCCGGGATCCTCAGCACGCGCTCCGCGTTGCCGGCGAAGATCGCGGTAGCGTCGGCCTGGGGCAGCCCGAGCGCCTCGATGTCGGCGATGGTGTCCGCGACGACGGCCGGGCCGCCGAGTGGCATGTCCGTGCCGAACAGGACGTGCGAGGTCCCGAAGAACTCCACCGCGCAGCGCACCGCGTGGGTGGCGCCGAACAGCGCGGTGTCGGTGAAGAATCGCCGGAAGTAGTCGAGCGGCTCCGCGCTGAGCCCGGACATGATCGCGTCCCGGTCGGGGTCCTCGAGCGGGGAGGCAAGCCGGCCGGAGAAGTGCGGCACCATCGCCCCGGCGTGGTGCGCGATCACCTGCAGGCCCGGATACCGCTCGAAGTAGCCCGAGTAGACCAGGCGGGCCATGCAGACCGACGTCTCGTACGGCCAGCCGAGCGACCACCAGATGCCGTACTTCGACCGGCTCTCGGTCGGGTAGTCGGCCCAGACCTCGCTGCGCGTCGGGTGGATCCAGAGCGTCCCGCGGCGTTCGGTCACGATCTGGAAGACCGGCTCGAATCGCTTGTCGTCCAGCGGTCCCCCGCTCACGTTCGTGTACAGCTGGGCGCCGAGCGCGCCCAGTTCGGCCATCGCGCGATCCAGCTCGGCCGCGGCCGCATCGGGGTCGCCCATCGGCAGCGCGGCCGTGAACCCGGCGAACCGGTCCGGATGCCTGCTGAC
>JASHUE010000360.1:0-2596 GCA_030040195.1 Streptosporangiaceae bacterium
CTCCCGGTCAGCATGCTGATGGCCGCTCGTTTGCGGCTTGCCTGGGCCGCGTATGGGCCGTCGGGCGAGGCCTGGACGCGGCCCGATGCGCGCATCTACGGTGAGGCGGTGAGCCAGCGCGCGGCACCGGCCATGGTCACCATCGGCTTGTTCGACTGGATCGACTCCGACGGAGCCCGCGACGCCGGCCAGCTGTACCGGGAGCGGCTTGACCTCCTCGCCGACGCCGAGGCCCAGGGGTTCGACATCTATCATCTGGCCGAGCACCACGGCACTCCGCTCGGTCTCGCGCCCTCGCCGAGCACCTTCCTGGCCGCCGCGGCCATGCGGACCACGCGGATCCGGCTGTGCCCGCTGGTGTATGTGCTTCCCCTCTATCAGCCGACGCGGCTGGCGGAGGAGATCGCGATGCTCGATCAGCTCAGCGGCGGCCGGCTCGAAATCGGGTTCGGCAAGGGCGGCAACCCGTATGAGTTGCTTGCCTACGGGATTGAGCGAGCGGACGCCCAGCGCCTGTACGACGAGAACTTCGACGCGGTCATGCGCACGCTGACCAGCGGACGGGCCGGCGCCCCCGGCACCGACGTCGTCATCGAGATGCCGGTCAGGGTCCGGCAGGCCCCGCATCCACCGCTGTGGTATCCGAGCAGCAGCCCCGAGAGCATCCCGCAGCTGGGCAAGAGAGGGATCAACACGATCCTCGGCTTCAGCTTCAGGTCCCCGACCGTCGAGGAGACCCGGCGCCGGCGGGACGAGTACTTCAGCGGCGTGAGTGGCATTCCGCCGGGAATACCGACCGGAGGAGCCGGGGCGCCCACCCCCCGGTTCGGGATCATGCGCAATATCTACGTGGGAGACTCCGATCGCGCCGCCCGCGAGCGCGTGCTCGAGGCTATGGACGTGTTCTACCGCCAGTTCACCGCGGTGTGGCGCCGTCACGGCGATGACCGGTTCGGTGCGCCTCAGGACTTCGCCGGCGCGATCGATGAGGGCCTGGTGATCGCGGGATCGGCCGGCACCGTGCGCGCCCAGCTGACCGGGATGCTGCGCGCATCCGGCGCGAACCACTTCGCCGGCGCGTTCGCGTTCGGCTCGCTCAGCTATGCCGAAGCCCGCTCCTCGTTGGCCAGGTTCGGCGCGGACGTGGCTCCGGCCATCCGGGCCGCCGACTGACGCGCGCAGGCTGCCGCGGGCCCGGGCGCACCAGTGACCGGTGCTGGCAGGACTCGGCCTCCGGGACCTAAGTCCCGATGGCCTGCAGTGGTGCGGGCAGGTTGACCATCTGGACCGCACGTTGCCGCCGCGCAGTAGTCATTTTGCATAGCTAAATATTTAGCTATTGATCATCCTGATTAGCAGATTGAGAATGTGGCCGAATATTTGACTAGTCGCGGTGATCGGTTACGGCGCGCGGCCGTGCCGTCGTCGCCGGCACTCGCAGCCGGGAGGCAGCCATGACGACTAACTTTCCAGTCACGGCCGGGCATCAGCTCGGACGCCGATCCTGGGCCGAACCATGGAAGATCAAGATGGTCGAGCCGCTGAAGGTCACCACGCGCCAGGAGCGCGAACTCGCGCTCAACGAGGCCGGTTATAACACGTTCCTGCTGCGCTCGGACGACGTCTATATCGACCTGCTCACCGACTCGGGCACGAGCGCTATGAGCGACCGGCAGTGGGCGGGCCTGATGCTCGGGGATGAGTCCTACGCCGGATCGCGGAACTTCTACGAGTTGCAGGATGCCGTCTGCGGCACCTACGGCTACCGGTACCTCGTGCCTACCCACCAGGGCCGCGGTGCCGAGCATCTCATCAGCCAGGTCGCCATCAGGCCGGGCCAGTACGTTCCGGGCAACATGTACTTCACGACCACGCGGACGCACCAAGAACTGGCCGGCGGGATTTTCGAGGACGTCATCATCGACGAGGCACACGACCCGCAGAATGAGCACCCGTTCAAGGGCAACATCGATCTCGGCAAGCTGGAGCGGCTCATCGCCCGCGCGGGCGCGGAGAACATCGCCTATGTCAGCCTGGCCGGCACGGTCAATATGGCAGGCGGGCAGCCAGTCAGCATGGAGTGTGCACGGGCGCTGCGCTCGCTGTGCGACCGGCACGGCATCCGCGTGTTCCTGGACGCGACCAGGATGGTAGAGAACGCGTTCTTCATTCGGGAGCGCGAGCCAGGTTACTCGGGCATGACGATCGCGGAGATCCTCCTGGAATTCTGCTCGTATACCGACGGAGCCTGGATGTCGGCCAAGAAGGACTCGCTCGTCAACATCGGCGGGTGGCTCGCTCTCAACGACCGCGAGCTATTCGAGGCGGCGCGCAACCTCGTGGTGGTGTACGAGGGGCTGCACACGTATGGCGGCCTGGCCGGCCGGGACATGCAGGCGATGGCGATCGGCATCACCGAGTCCGTCGAGGAGGATCACATCCGGGCCAGGATCGGACAGGTCCGCTACCTCGGTGACCTAGTTGCGGCGGCGGGCGTGCCGATCGTGCGGCCCATCGGCGGGCACGCTGTCTTCCTCGACGCCCGGCGGTTCTACCCGCACCTGCCGCAGGACGTGTTCCCAGCGCAAACGCTGGC
>JASHUE010000361.1:0-3910 GCA_030040195.1 Streptosporangiaceae bacterium
TGGTGGCGGGGTCGGCGTGTTGAGCCGGTAGGTGGCCATCCCGGTGCGGGTGAAGAAGCCGAGCAGCCACCATTCGCGTAGCTGGGTAGCCATGTGGCGGGGATGGACGTTGAGCATGAGGGCGAGTTCGCGGCTGGTCCAGTCGCGCGGCGGCTGGCTGGTGATGATGGCGGTGATCCGCTGCCGGCGGGTAGGCGGCTGTGGCGGCCTGGGCCGGGCGGGGGTGTAGCGGCGCGGCCGGCCGCGGCTGAGTGGCGGGGCGCGGATAGCACGCGACCGGATCGTCGGCGCGTTGGCCTGCACAGATGCCTATCCCTGAAAAGCGGAAGGTCGGCGGCTCGACCCCGCCCCTGACCACCACCTCTCGGAGTCTGTGACCTGCGGATCACTGCTGGCGTCGGCTGACTGTGCCCAATACGTGCCCGCTCCCGGTCGTGGTCGAGGCCTGAGTCGGCGGCATCAGATCTCGCTCAGACGACCGGCTCGGTCGTCCATTTCGCCGGGTTCGAGCCGAGCAGCCGCAGGTGGCGGGCGAAGATGCTGGCCGGGCTCAGGGTCGGGTGGGCTCCGATGGCGATCCACACGAAGGTGCCTGCCGCATCGTCGGCGCACAACTCGTAGTTGGGCCAGGTCTTCTCGGCACCGAGGACAACCTGGTAGCCGTTGATCACTTCGGGCTGGGGATGGGCGTAGATGAGGCCGGCGCACGCGTTCTTCGCTCCTTGGCCGAGATCAAAGTGCGGGGCGTTCAGCGGGTTATCGTCGCCGCATTCCGACCCGGTCACGCGCCCGGCGGTTACCACGTCTGAAGTCGCGTACATGACGTGACCGAGCAGGCTTGTCGCCACACAGTTGACCTGCCAGTTCGCAGGCACGTCCGTGAGCTGGACCGGGAACCTGATGGCGGGTTCGCCTCGGTAGCCGAGCAGGACGCGATCGGCGATCTTGACCGCCTCATTTCTCGCGGACGCATGGCCAGCAGATTGATACTCGAGAACTGCCCAGCCGCCGACGGCATACTGCCAGGCAAGAACACCGGGGGTGGTGAGAGCGAATGGGCTCCGCACCTTCTGAGGAGCCGTCCAGTAGGCTGGGTGCCCGTCAACCTGGGCAACGCTGCGGCCGAGCGGTACCGGTACTGCCTCGGCACAGTTCAGCGCATGGCCGGTGACGTGGCAGACGCCTGCCGCGTAGAGCCCGAGGGAGGCGCCCAAGGGGTTGCCGAGCGACATCTCGCCCTGGCTGATTGTGCCGGTGTTTTCAGCCCTGAGGCCGCCCCTGCTGCCGGGTGGCAGCCAGCCGAACCGCGCGTACGGGCGGAGCGGGTTGAAGTACTGCGGAGCGCGCTGCCCAGTGCCTGTCGGCTGCGTTTCGTGCAGGCCGCCCTGAATCGAGGCCGTCAGGGCGATCGCGATGACGGCGACCGCCGCCAGCACCGGGGTGGCGACGGCGGTGGCACGACGCCTGTTGAGTCGCACCCTGCCAGCTCGCCCGGCGCCTGGGATGCTGATGCTCGACGGCGGCTGGTCCATGTCGGCCATCCGGTCGTAGAGCGACTTAATGTCTTCTTCAAGCATTGAAGGAAACCCCTCCGCGGGTTGGGCCGTCATACGCCGTCCGGTCAAGATCGGGACCGGACTCGCCGCGTTCAGACTGGTTGGCGGCCAGCCGGCTGGTGGCGTCGTCGGGTCCGAGTAGCCGCCGCAGCGTGCTGAGCGCCTTAGCCGTCTGGCTCTTCACGGTGCCGGGGTCGCAACCGAGGATCTGGGCCGACGCTTCCACACTCTGGTCGCAGTAGAACCTGAGCACGAGCACCGCTCGCTGCCGCGGCGGCAGTGCCGCGATGGCCGCCTGCAGGTCGAGCGCGGCCTCCCGGTCCACGGCAGGAGCAGCCTGCTCGGCAGGCAGCTCGTCGCCGAGCCTGACCAGCCTGGCCCACCCGCTGCCGCGCTCATGCAGGAACTCGCGGACCAGGATGGTGCGGACGTAGGCATCAATGTTGTCCGCTGCGGCTGCTTTGCCCCATTTCACGTAGAGGCGGATGATGGCGGCCTGGACAAGATCGTCAGCGCGCTGCCAGTCGTGACAGAGCAGCAAAGCCAGCCGGCGGAGCGATGGGAGCCGGGCAGACAAGTAGTCGGAGTACTCGATGTCTCGCCGCCCGGTCATCGCCGCCGTCCTTCTCCGGATCCAGTCACACTGCTAAGAGAGCCCGGGCGGGGCATTTGGTTGCACCGGCCGGTGCCCTGGCTCCGCCGCCCGGCCAGCCGGGCCTGTTCGGCCTGCGTTAGCAGGCGATTACAGCGCTAGCCGAGACCGCGGCCATTGTCGCTCGAACTCGCTGCCGACGCTGACTTCGTTCCGGCGCGCAGCGTCTTGTGCCAGCGCCCGATCTTCCCGGTTGTGGTCGGGGACCGCGGCCTGGTCCGCCGCTGGGTGATGCCGTACTCCCGCACATCCTTTCGAACAGCACCTCCACCGGCTCGGGCTTCATCGTGAACGATGGCACCGACGCGGCAGGGATCGCGCACGCGATCGAGGCGTCCGGCGAGGCCCCATCGTTTGAGATGGGCGATGCCCGGCTGATCGCTGCGTTCGCGTTCCCGCCAAGCGACGGCGTGCCGGCCCGCGTGCACTGTGTGGTCGTGCAGTGGGAGATCGGGGATACGGCTACGCGCTGCGTGGGCGTCGCCTGTCCCGCCGCTACTGGGCGCTAACACGTCCGCCCTGACCGCCTGCTGTGACGAGGCCAGGGAGCGCCGGGCCGCAAACCCGCGAGCGCGAGGCCCGCCGACCCGTTTCCTGAGGCTTCAGCAACACGCCGAAGAATATCTATGGGTTTGCAGCCTCGGCATTCGAGCGGCGTTGAGCGCCGATTGCCCATTCGAGGCGACTTCGGCGCCGACGGGGATCGCCGCTTCGCAACCACGATGATGAGCCGGCCGATCTCACGACATCCTGCGGGTCCTCCGCCAGCCGGCCGCCGATCATCATCATGCGGCCATTCTCAGCACCGAGTCCGTCGGCGGGCAGAGTCCCGCGCGGGTCGCGAGACGCCTGGCACCGGCGGGCAGGAGCTAGGGTCCGGTGGTCCGGCCGTAGGCCAGCGCCTCGGCCAGCACTGGGTCTTGCCCAGCGAGCCAGTCATGCAGCGTCGGCGCCACCACGATGTCCGGGATGCCGTACCTGGTCGGCGGTGCGTTGACGACCTCGGTCGTGACCCCGAGGAGCACGCCGTAATGCGGCAGTCTCAGCGGGCGGGCGTTTCCGAACTCGTCGAGCGGATCGGCGGCCTGCTGTCCGATAAGCAGCGCGTTAGTGGCCTGGCGCAGCGTGTAGGAGTCAGCCGCCGCAGCTGAGCCGGTGAAGTCGTTGATCAGGCCGAAGATCCTGCCGCGCCGGTCGATGGCGGGGTCGGCCATGATGCCCAGGATCAGTGCCTGGAACGGCTGGGTGTAGCCACCGAGGTTGTCCCGCAGGTCGACGACCAGCCGGTACGCCGGATGGGCCCGCAGGACAGCTAGCGCCCGCGCGGCCAGCTGCTGGAACCCGGCACCGGGCAGGCACTGGTTGTACTTCAGGTAGACCAGCCGCTGCCGGGCAAGGATCTGCAGCCAGTACGGCTGACCAGGATTGCGCAGGTACAGCGGCGAAGGTACGGAGCTTATCCGCGGCACGCTGCCATCGCCGGCCGCGGTCAGCCTGATCGTCTGCAGGCCCGCCCGCGCGGTCCGCACGGTGAACTCGGCCTGTGTCGGAGAGCGGGTAACACCCAGCCAGTACAGCAGGCTCGCGTCGTTCAGGTATCCGGGGTTACTCGGACTCACCTGATCCCAGCCGACTTCCCAGCCCCGCGCCACGCCCGCATCCTGGTAGTCGATCTCGGCGCGGAGCGCGGCTACGACCTGCT
>JASHUE010000362.1:0-2789 GCA_030040195.1 Streptosporangiaceae bacterium
CGCAGGTCGGTTGAGGGAACCCTGTCGGCCATCTTCGGCTCCTCCGAACTCAGCCAGGACGAGACCGTCCGCACGCTCTTTTACACTCCGGCCGAGCTGAAGGCGCAATTCGAGTCGCTCCCGGCGGCGACCCGGGCCGCGCTCGAGGCGTTCTCGGCCGGCGTGAACGCCTACGAGGCCTACGCCTACAGCGACCCGGCGACCCGCGTCCCTTACGAGTTCTTCGTGCTCGGCCAGGCCCTCGGCCTGGCCGCGGGCACCCCTTACCGGCCGGCGCCGTGGACGCCGGAGGACACGGTCGCGGTCGGGAACTACCTGGCCAGGGAGTTCGGCGGAGGCGGCGGCAGTGAGCTGCAGAACCTGAGCTTCCTTGACTATCTCGTCGCCGAGCGGACCGCGGCCGGCGACGTCAACGCGGTCTCGGACGCGACCGCGATTTTCAACGACGCCCGCTGGCTGAATGACCCGACCGCGCCGACCACGGTCCCGTCAGGTCCGGCTGCGCCGCAGCCCGCGCCCCCGCCCGCCACCACCACGAGTGCGGAAACGACGAGCACAGCCGGCGCGAGTTCGGCCGTCGCGACCGCCCGCACACTGGCCAGCCTGTCGAGCATCAGCCCGGCCGCCGTGCGCTCGGCCAGCGCGAAGCTCGCCGGCGACCGAGCGTCGATCCTGAAGACGGGCATCTCGCTGCGCGTGCTCTCGCACGGCGGGTCCAACGCGATCGCGGTCGCGCCGTGGCGGTCGGCCGATCACCACGCGCTGCTGTGGGGAGCACCGCAGGAAGGCTTCGGCACGCCCAGCGTGGACTGGGAGGTCTACCTGCACGGCCCCGCCTACGACGCGGGCGGCATGGCGATTACGGGAGAGCCGTTCGTGCTGATCGGCCGGAATGCCGATATCGCCTGGACGACGACGAGCGAAGAACTTGTTGACCAGCGCATTTACGTGGAGGACGTGGACTTCGCCGCCAACCCGCCGACCTACGAGTGGGATGGCCATTTCATCAAGATGCAGGCGATCGACGAGACGATTCCGGTCGCGGGCCAGGCCGCCGTGCAGTTCACCGTGTACCGGACCAAGGACGGCCCGGTCTTCGACACCGATCCCGCCGACGACGTCGCGTTCTCGATCCGGTTCGCGTCCTGGAACAGGGAAACCGGATCGCTCGTCGGCTTCTCCCAGCTTGGCGGCGACACCGACCTCAGCCAGTTCCGGCACTCGATGAGCCTGATCACCACGCTGCACAACTTCCTGTACGCCGACCGGTACGGCAACATCGCCTACTTCGGTGACGGGCTGGTACCGATCGAGCCATCCTTCAGCAAGGTCGACCCCAGGCTGCCCGCGCTCGGAAACGGCACCGAGCAGTGGCAAGGCTTCGTTCCCTTCACGGACATGCCGCATAGCGTGAACCCTGCTCAGGGGTACCTGGACAACTGGAACACCAAGCCGTCGCAGTCGGCCTACTACCAGCAGAACGAAGGCGATGAGTACTGGGGCACGATCTTCCGCTCCTCGCTGATCAGCCAGATGGTCGCCGCGAGCCGGCACGTCACGATCGGCTACCTGGAAGGCATCGAGCACGCCATCGGCACGATCGACAACCAGGACAACACCCGGCCCGCCGCTCCGTACGTCATCCCCTACCTGGTGGCGGCGTACGACCGGCTGCGGGCCGAGCACAGCCCGCTCACGAGCCCGGCGACGCACCCGGACCTCGCTCGGGCGATCGCCGCGCTGAAGCACTGGAACGACGTCACCACGCTCGGCAGCCCGGCCATGTCCATCTTCATGAACTTCCTGGAGGCCTACGAGCGCAACGTGTTCGAGGGCGGTGTCTTCCCGGACGAGCAGTACACCGGGACCGTGAACTTCAGTGACGCATCGCTGGGCCTCGGCACCTACGGCGGCCTCGGCGGGATGGGGACCTACAACTTGCTCTACCACATCCTGGCTCACACCAGCGGGCTCGATCCGTGCGGGACGCTGTGCTATCACGGCAGCTACTTCGGGCTGCACCGCAATGAACTCCTGGTCGAGAGCCTCAACGATGCCATCACGATCCTGTCGGGCACGGGCACCCAGCTTGGCCAGGACGTGCCGGGCTTCGGCACGACTGACATCGCCAAGTGGGGCTACCAGCCGGCCCAGGACCAGGACTGGGACAGCCTCGATCCGCTCGCGGTCGGGGTCACCACCCACTGCGGCACGAGCGCCAGCCAGAACCGGAGCACGTTCATGATGGCCGTCGACGTCGGTCCGCACGTGCTCATCGGGCGGGACGAGCTGCCGCCGGGCGAGAGCGGCTTCATCTCCGCGGCCGGCACGCCAAGCCCGTACTTCTGCGATCAGGTCAGGCTGTTCAACGACTTCAGGTACAAGGCCATGCCGCCATCGTGACCGGGTCGGATGCCGACGCGGGCCCGGCTGGCTCAGCCGGGCCCGCGCCTGAGTTCCCGGTCAGCTCTTCTGCTCCGGCCACCGGGCCCGCCACAGCTCGCGCTTGGTGGAGCAGTACCCGACCCCGAGGGCCAGCACCGCCACCAGCACCAGCATGGCCGTCTGCGCGGGCAGCCACTGCAGCAGCACGCCGGTCCCGGCCATGCCGATCGGCACGCCGACGCTGATCAGCATCATCACGGCCGCGACAAGCCGGCCGCGCTGCTCGTCCGGCGCCTGGCGCAAGATGAGGACGTCCAGCAGGACCCGCAGCGACGGCACCCCGAGCATGCCGACGAACAGCAGGCCCGCGACCCACCACGGCCCGTACGGGACGGCCAGCAGGC
>JASHUE010000363.1:0-4246 GCA_030040195.1 Streptosporangiaceae bacterium
CTGGTGTCGAGGGTCTTGATGACGCTCGGCGACCTGGTTACGGCGGGGACCGCTGGGTGGCTCGCTCGCCGCTCACGTAGCGTGGCCGCACCCGAGACCCCCAGGGGTTAGCGGCCAGCCCGGGCGATTGGGGGCTAGCGTAGGCCGGCTGACTTGGCTGTGAGCGCCACGACGAGAGCAATCACCCCTACCGCCGCGACCGTTATGGTCACCAGCAGCAGCCGCCTCGGCCTGGATCCGTCGTCGATCGCGGGCGGGAAGGCCAGCCGCAGCGCCCAAGTGACCACGCCCAGGCCGAGCACGATGAGGCCGGCTATCAAGTGGTTCTTAAGGATCGCGGCCCCGGTGGCGGCGAACGCGATGGCCGTTCGGGTCCAGGCCATGTCGGTTCGCCCTCTGGCCAGGCGCACGTCGATGCTCTCCGGCTCGGCGCGAGGGCCCGCCGAGCTCTCGTCATCAGGGCTCGGGCGAGGTTCGTCCGGGGCGGTCATCGCGTTCCGACCAGTGCCGATACCAGCAGGACGACGGCCGAGATGATCGCCATCGCGGCGATCGTGATCGCGAGTATTGCCGGCAGGAGCGAGCGGGGCAGTGGCTCGCCCCGGCGCAGCGCCCGCTGGCTGCGCACCCACTGGTTGTAGCTGACGACCTCCATGACCGCTCCGATCACGATGAGCGGGACTCCGATCAAGTGGCGGCCCCACGGAACGCCGGGGAACGGGGGCAGCAGCTGCACGATGCCAAGCCCGGCCAATATGAACGCCAGCGACGTGCGAGTCCAGGCGAGGAAGGTCCGCTCGTTCGCGAACGTGTACCGGGCATCGGGCTCAGACTCGCCGGCCTCGGGATCGCCGTCGCCTGGATCCGGCGAAGGATCCGCCCCGACCATGGCCACCCCTACGGCTGGTTGACACGTTCTCGTCCCATGATCCCGCTAGTGCCAGGGCTCCGTCAGAGCCTTGTCCCTAGGCGATCAAGAAGGCGTTCGCCGATAATCCTCGCCGCCGGCGCTGCGCACCAGGACGTCGACCCCGTCGAGAGTGCGCTCAAGACCGCATGCGAAGCATTGCATGATCATGTGCTACACGCCTGACAGGCGAGCAGCACTACATGATCAAGATATACCGGCTCCATGTGGCCGGCCCTGGCCAGCGGGGGAGCTGCTCCTATGCACCACCGCGTATCTGTCACCCGGCAAACCTGCAGAGCAGAAGTTTTTGCTTTCGCGTTGAGATATCACGCCTGGCTGACCGACGGAAGTGATCACGCCGGGCCGCCTGCCAGCAGGTCAGGAGCCTGCGGCCAGGCCAGGCTCATGATCAACGATTACTGCCTCACGTTTACCGAGCCATTTCGCCGGGCAAGATCCCATTCGGTTATCGGCTCTATACGCACGGTAATTGTGACGTCGTCCTGGCTCTGGCACCGCCCCGCGGGTGCGCAGAGTGCGGGAGCCGGGACCAAGGTCACTGTGACCGGCGCGACCGGACCCTTCCCGTGCCGCCGTGTGCTCGTGCTGGCCTACCTGGCCTGTCTGTGGGCCCGGTAAACCTCCGGCCGGTGCGTAGCCGGCAGTGCACCCGCAGGCGCCAGTGGCGGGCGCAGCATGCGCCAGCCGCTAGCGGAGCGTGATCGTCACGCGGCTCGACACGAGGAGGCAGAAATGCGAATCGGCCTGATAGCCCCGCCTTGGGTGCCGGTACCACCGCCGGCATACGGCGGGACCGAGGTCGTCATCGATAACCTCGCAAGGGGCCTGCAGGAACTCGGTCACGAGGTCCGGCTGTTCACCGTGGGCGAATCAGAGTGCCCGGTACCGACCGACTTCCTGTACCCGAAGGCGATCGCGCCGATCGGCGTGACCGTGCCGGAAACGGCGCACGTGCTGGCGGCCTACGAGTCGCTGGCGGACATGGACATCATCCACGACCACACATTCCTCGGCCCGCTCATCTCGGGCCTGCGGGGGCTGCGCCGCCCGCCGGTCGTGATCACCAACCACGGCCCGTTCAACGGCGAAACGCAGCCGATCTTCACTGAGGTCGCCAAGCACGCGGCGATCCTCGCCATCTCGCACGCTCAGGCCCGCCAGGTCGAGGATTACGGCGGCGTCTTGATCGGCGAGGTCATCCACCACGGCATCGACCTCGACCTGTACAAGGCAGGTCCAGGCGGCGGCGGCTTCGTCATGTTCATCGGGCGGATGTCGCCGGACAAGGGCGTGCATCATGCCGTCCGGGTCGCGAAGAAGGCCGGCAAGCAACTGCTGCTGTCGACCAAGATGCGCGAGGAGAACGAGATCGCCTACTTCGAGTCGGAGGTCAAGCCGCTGCTTGACGCCGGGGACGAGATGCCGAGCGAGATGCCGCTCGAGGAGAGGATTGAACTGCTGCAACACGCAGACGCGATGCTCAACCCGATCACCTGGTGCGAGCCGTTCGGCCTGGTCATGGCCGAGGCACTGGCCTGCGCCACGCCGGTGCTTGCCTTCCAGAACGGGGCCGCACCGGAGATCATAGATGCCGGGAGGACTGGGTATCTGTGCCGTGACGAGGAGGAGATGATCAGGGCAATTGACCGGGTGGCCGAGATCGATCGGGATGCGTGCCGCGATGCCGCGGAGCGCCGCTTCTCGCTGCAGCGCATGGCGCGCGAGCACGAGCGGTTCTACCGCCGCATGCTCGAGCGCGAGTCCAGGTTCATGCGGCGCATACCGGCGGCCGGGAGGCGCCTCATCAGCGCCTGAGACCGGTAGCAAGCTACACCAGGGCCCGGCGGCATGACCGGGCCCTGGTCATCCGGTGACCTTCCGGCCGGGCAGGGAGCCGCCTGCAGCCCGGTCACGCTGATCGAGGGCTCGACCTTCTGCATCAGCGAGCCCGGTGGCGACATCCTGCCCGACCGCCCGCACGGCCTGTTCGTCCGCGACACCAGGATGCTGTCCCGCTGGGAACTGACCGTGGACGGCACCGAGCCGCAGCCGCTGACCGTGCAGACAGGTGAGCCGTTCGCCGCGACGTTCCTCGGCCGGATGCCGCCCAAGGCCGGCCGCGCTGACAGTACGCTGCTCGTAATCCGCCGCCGGTACGTCGGCGACGGGATGCGCGAAGACATCACGCTCCGGAACACCGCGCCGAAGCCGAAGCGCTGCGTGCTCGCACTCGCGGCCGAGGCCGACTTCGCTGACCTGTTCGAGGTCAAGGGGCGATCCAAGCCGCGAGCCGTCGCCTCGGCCGTCGGCGTCGACTCAGCGCTGGTCATCACCAGCGGCCGCCGGGAGCGCAAGCAGGAACTGCGGATCATCGGCGATGAGAACCCGTCGGTGACGGACGGGGTGTTGACCTGGCGGCTGCTGGTCCCGGCGCGTTCGGAGCGAACGGTGACCGTCGAGGCCGTCGCCGTCGACGACGGAGTCGCACTGGAGCTGCGGCATCCCCGCGGCCATCCGATCAAGCTGACCCGGCCGGCCAAGCGGCTGCGCAAGTGGCGTCGGCGCGGGCCGCAGGTGCGCACCGCCGACCGCAACCTGGCCCAGGTGCTGAGCCGCAGCGTCGAGGACCTAGGCGCTCTGCGCATCTTCGACCCCGAGCATCCGAGCTGGCCGGTGGTGGCGGCGGGTGCACCCTGGTACATGGCACTGTTTGGCCGCGACTCGCTGCTGACCGCCTGGATGCTGCTGCCGTGGGACCCGGGCCTGGCGCTCGGGACGCTCCGCACGCTGGCGGCCAGGCAGGGCAGCGAGGTCGATCCTGACTCGGAAGAGGAGCCAGGCAAGATCCTGCACGAGGTCAGGTTCGGCCCGGCCGCGTCGTTTGCGCTGGGCGGCCGCGCGGCGTACTTCGGCAGCGCGGACGCCTCGGCGCTGTTCGTCATGCTGCTGGGCGAACTGCAGCGCTGGGGCGGCAAGGACAATGCGATTGCCGCGCTAGTGCCGCACGCCGACCGGGCTCTGGAGTGGATCGAAACCTGCGGTGACGCCGACGGCGATGGCTTCGTCGAGTACTGCCGCAAGACCAGCCATGGCCTGGTCAACCAGGGCTGGAAGGATTCCGTGGACGGGGTCAACTTCGCCGACGGCACCATGGCCGAGGCGCCGATCGCGCTGGCTGAGGTGCAGGCCTATGTCTATGCCGCCTACCGGGCCAGGGCCCAGCTCGCCCGGCACGCCGGGGACCAGGCCGCGTCGATGCGCTGGCGCAAGAAAGCCAAGCAGCTCAAGCGCGTCTTCAACGAGCGGTTCTGGCTC
>JASHUE010000364.1:0-4302 GCA_030040195.1 Streptosporangiaceae bacterium
CCAGTTCCGCGAAGGTCTCGTAGCGGGTGACGGTCTGGTCTTGCACGTTGGCCTGGATCAGGTCAAGGAACAGCTGCATCGGAACCGCGCAGTCGGCTACGACCCCGGCGAGTCCGCGCACGGCCTCCAGTCTCGGCTGGACCGGTCCGCCGGTCCCGGTGCCGGCGGCGGAACCGGCCAACGTCCGGGAGGCATACAGCCGCTGCACGTCCTGCGCCAGTTCCGCGAGCAGGTCGAGGCGCTGGCTGGGCGGCGCCAGGTCGCCGGCATCGTCGGTCGTCCGCGCGAACGCGTAGACGGCCATCAGGTGCCGGCGATGCCTGGCGGGCAGCAGTCGCAGCGCGACGGGGAAGTTCTCGCTTCCCGCCTTCGCCGGTGCCTGCCGGCCGGCGTCGGAAAGCCAGGACTCCTCCGTCGCAAACTCGTCGGCCACCCGGCCTGCTGCGGGCATAGCGGCAGCAGGGGCCGACCGGTCGGAAGTCATGATCTCTATTTTCGGCACGATTCTTAATTGGATGCAAACAATGACATGTGCGTCACCTGATATGCGCGTCAGCTTTCCCCCCGAGCCAACGTGAGCTTTCCCCGTGAGCCGACACCGTTGTACCCGGGGCAGATGCTGCCGAATCGCCCGCGTGGCACCGGAGAGTAGCCGGAATTCGCGCGCGCGGAGCCCGGTTACGGATGTTGCGTGTGCTTCTGCCGCCCAGAAATCGGGGTGCGCGTTGGCCGTCGCGGACGTACAGGACTAGCCTGCGAACATGACGCGGGAACCTAGGCTGGGCTCGCCGGGGCGCAGCACCGCCGCACCGGCGGTCGGCCATCATGGCGATCGCACGCTTGCAGTCCACCGCGACGCAACGACACAAGTCGGTGGACAGCGGCAGCCGTCAATTGTTAAGCCCAGGTCGGGCGGGGTTCAGCCCGCCGACAACCTCGCCGCGCCCGCCGACCCGAGCGGCGGCAAGGCGGCCGAGGCGACTCGCCCGCAGCGTCCGTCGCACGGTGGCGGCATCCCCGCGCAGCAGCGCGACTTGGGCGCGCAAGGCCGCGAGACGATCCGGCGACTGCTCGAGGCGGGCCTGGCCGAGTTCGAGGAAACTGGGTTGCAGGCCACCCGCGTTGAGGATATTGTCCGGCGCGCCAAGACTTCGCACGGGACGTTCTATCTGTATTTCGCTAACAAGGACGACCTATTCCGGACGCTGCTGCGGGACGCGCTCCACGACATGTCGATCATCACTGACGATTTCCCGGTGGTCACGAGCAATGAGTCCGGGCGAGCCGCGCTGCGCCAGTGGGTTTCGCGATTTAGTGAAACGTACGCCGCCCATGCGACTGTAATTCGCATTCTCAGCCAGGCGGAAATCGTCGGCGAAGAGGTCTTCGCGGACGGACTCCAGCTGCTTTTCCGGCTGTCGGAGTCGATCACGCAGGGGATGACGGCGGCCGAGAAGGCGCAGGGCACGGCGGAGCCCACCCCGCACGCCGAGCTCACTGCGCTCGCCTGCCTCATGATGCTGGAGCGAGTCAACTACCTGCTCAGCGCCGTGGAAGTTCAGCTGCCCAGAGAAGAGATGAACGACCGGGTGGCCGCGATCATCTACGCCGCGTTCCGCTCCTAACTCTTTTGACCCGCATCGTGCCCGGGCACTAAGCGCGCCTGCACGGCGCTGTGTTGTACTCCGCGTGAGCGGTCGTGTCGCCTGGAGCCGGAAACTGAGCTGGCCGGTGATTCCGCGCAGTCATTGCCGAGCCGACTTTGCCGCCTCTTCCTCGTTCGCGGTCGGCCCGGTTCAGCCACTGTGTATCACCGGCGATCCGGATGTCTCACTCAATCTCTCCTAAGGCGTCACCTGGATATGAGCGGCGAGAGCGGATCCAGCGCACGCCCCGGCACGTAACCACCGAGTAGAGACCGCCGGGCACGCTGGTGTTCCTGTACGCCGACGGGCTGGTCGCACGATGTCGCGCTTCTCATCCTGCGGCGTCAGCCGTCGAGATCGGGCGGCGCGGAATGGCTCAGGAACATAGCGTCGGACGTCGCCGGGTCGGCCCGCCGCCGCCCCTGGTAGGCGATGACCCCGACGCTCATCCAGCCGATGGCTATCGCCAGCCAGAAGCTGACCAGGCGGAAAACGATCGCCGCGGATAGCGCGATGACCCGGCTGGCGCCGTAGGCCATGAGGATGACCGCGAGGCTGCCCTCCACGATGCCCAGCCCACCCGGCACGACCGGCAACGACCCGACGACCTGAGCCGCGCCGTAGGCCACCAGCACGCCGTCCCACGGGATGGAGCCGTGCACAGCCCGGAAGCTGCAGACCAGGCACAGGAAGTCACAGCCCCAGACCGCGACCGCGATCGCGACGATCGCGGCGGTGGACGTCCGGGTCAGCGGGATCTCCCGCATCCGCGCCAGCGTGGATTCGATCCGAGCGCCGATGCTCCCGCGCGGATGCCCGGTCACCCGCCGGCAACCGCGTACCAGCGCGCCGGCCGCCCGCAGCACCAGGTCCCGCCGGACCAGCACCGCTCCCGCGCCGACGACGATGACCAGCCCGAGGATCGCGACTCCCGCGCCGATCAGGCTCGTGCTCGCGGCCAGCGCCACGAGCACGCCCACGAGGAGGAGCAGCGACATCCCGATCGCCTGGGCGATCAGGATGGTAAAGATCGTCCAGCCGGCGCTCGCCCCGCTGGCGCCGCGCCGCCGGTAGTACCGGTAGCGGTAGGCGCTGGAAACCGCCGGCTCGCCCGGCACCGTGTTCGCGATGGCGTCGTTGGCCAGGGTCAGCAGGTAGAGCGCGGGCAACCGAATCCGGGTTCCGCTGAGCCGCAGCACCCGGCGCTGGAGGAACGCGAACGCCCACAGCGACGTCGCCTCGGCCGTGACCGCCGCGCCGACCCAGCCGATGCTCACCCGGCCAAGCTGGTGCCAGGAGGCGGTCAGCTGTGACCGCTTACCGAAGAGCAGGAACAGGATCAGGACCCCGATGAGCACCCCGAGCACGTAACGGCCGACGTCCCTGAGACGGTGTCCCGCGCGGGGAGCGGTGTACTCGACGGCCACGCACACAAACTACAGACTGGCCAGCTAAGTTCACCGGAGACGAACGCTTCGCAGGCCGAGAGGACGTGCTGCAGTGGCGCATGAGTTCGGCGGGACTATCGGCCGCGACTGGCGGGACTCCGAGCCCTGGTGGCCACCGGAGCCGACTCCGCCGCCGGGAGCGCCGAACATCGTGCTCGTGGTCCTCGACGACGTCGGCTACGCCCAGCTGGGCTGCTACGGCTCCGACATCCACACCCCGGTGCTCGACGGGCTGGCCGCCGGCGGCGTCAGGCTGGCCAACTTCCACACCACGGCACTCTGCTCACCGACCCGTGCGTGCCTGCTCACCGGCCGGAACCATCACCGCAGCGGCATGGGCCGGATCGCCGACCTGGCCATCGGCTACCCCGGCTACTGGGGCAAGCCGCCGCGCGAGAACGGCTACCTGTCGGAGATCCTGCGCGCAGCCGGGTACGCGACCTACGCGGTCGGCAAGTGGCACCTGTCCCCCGAGGACGAGACCAACATGGCCGCATCCCGCGCGACCTGGCCGCTGGCCCGCGGCTTCGACCGCTGGTACGGCTTCCACGGCGGCGAGACCCACCAGTTCGTGCCAGCGCTCTTCCACGACAACCACAGCGTCCGCCCGCCGCGGTCGATCGGGGACGGCTATCACCTGACCGAGGACCTGGCGGACCGCGCGATCGAGTTCCTCGGCGACCTGCGCGCGGTCGATGCCGACCGGCCGTTCTTCCTGTACTTCGCGACCGGCGCGTGCCACTCGCCACACCAGCCGCCGGCTCGCTGGCTGGAGCGGTATCGGGGCCGGTTCGACCTCGGCTGGGACGCCTGGCGTGACCAGATTTTCGAGCGCCAGCTCGCCGCCGGCCTGCTGCCGCCCTCGACCGCGCTCTCGCAGCGGCCAGACTGGGTGCCGCCCTGGAGCAGCCTGGATGCGACCGAGCGCGCGGTTGCCGCCCGGTTCATGGAATGTTTCGCCGGATTCCTGTCGCACGCCGACGAGCAGATTGGCCGGATGCTCGACTTCATATCGGAACTAGGCGAGTCCGACGTCACCATCGTCCTGATCGTCTCCGACAACGGGGCCAGTGCCGAGGGCGGCGCTCAGGGCTCGATCAATGACATCCGGATGCTGAACATCGACCCGGCGCCGACGGAGGAGATGTTCGCCAGACTCGACCAGATCGGGGGGCCGCTGACCCACAACAACTACCCGTGGGGCTGGA
>JASHUE010000365.1:0-3382 GCA_030040195.1 Streptosporangiaceae bacterium
TCGCGAGGCCCGCGCGGCTGTCTGCACCCGCAGCCGGTACGCCGAGGACCGGCTGGCTGCTGATGCCTTCACGCAGTACGTGATTCTTGGCGCGGGGCTTGACTCGTTCGCGTGGCGGCGGCCGGATTTGCTCGGCTCGCTGAGGGTGTTCGAGGTTGATCACCCTGCCTCCCAGGCCTGGAAGCTCGAGCGGGTCAGGGAACTCGGCCTGCCGCTCAGCGACTCGCAGGTCTTCGTGCCGGCTGATTTCGAGGCCGAACCGGTTCAGGGTGTTCTGGGCGCGGCCGGGTTCGACTGGGCGCAGCCGGCGATGTTCTGCTGGACGGGCGTGGCCCCCTATCTGACGGCACAGGCGATCGAGTCGACGTTGCGCACGATCGCGGCGGCTGCTCCCGGGTCTGAGGTGGTGCTCTCCTACCGGCCCGAGGACTGTGTGCTCGACGATGCGGGGACGGAATACGCCCGTATCTACACGCCGATCGCGGCTTCTGTCGGTGAGCCTCTTCAGCCTGGCTGGCCGGTATCGGAGATCGAGAGGCTGATCAGCCGGTGCGGGCTAAAGGTCGTGGACCACCCCGCACGTGCAGACCTCCAGCAGCGGTACTTCGCCGGCCGTACCGATGGCCTGCGACCCTGTACCTTCGAGACCCTGGTGGCCGCGCGGGTCACCTGAGCGAGCGCAGGCCACGTCCGGCAACTGATCACTGGATTCGACACCCACATGATCTTGGAACCGTGCCTGCGCCGCGTCCCGGTGAGCGAACCAGACTCCCGGTCATAAACAAGCCATCACGCCACTATGCCGAGACCCTGCTGGATAGCCCACGCGCCGCTCCGTCGATGACCTCTCGCGGCTGCGGCGCAAACCGCCTCCGAGGACAAACCCGGCGTGTAAGTCTCCTGTCACTACGGCGGGGATGTCGATCTTCCCGCCGCGCTTCGAGCCGTCGTGTGCCGAAGCTGCGGCAGTGGGATAAGTCCGCAGTGATCGGTATATCTGCCTATTGCCGTACGGCAGCATTGCTACCAGGATTAACGGAAACCATTTCAGTCAGCCCGCCCTTTCGCCGATAGGCGAGGCCTGCTGGGCAGGCGATCAGACAGGAGGAAGGGTGGCTATCGCGTCCGCTGGCTCCCGGTTCGCCTCCCATCTCCGAGTTCAGAGCAAGGCCCTGGCGCTGGCAGCGCTCTGCCTCGCCGCGCTGATCCTCAACCTGGACATCACGATCGTGAACGTCGCGTTGCCCGCCCTGGTACGGCAGCTCCACGCGACCACGACCGACCTGCAGTGGGTGGTTGACGCCTACAACCTGGTGTTCGCCGCGCTGGTACTCCTGGCCGGAAGCTTGTCGGACCGGTTCGGCCGCAAGGGCATCTTGCTCGCCGGCATCGGCGTGTTCGGCGCAGCGAGCGTTGCGGGCTCCCTGTGCGCCACGGCCAGCGAGCTGATCGGCGCGCGTGCCGTGATGGGCGTCGGCGCAGCGATGGTGTTCCCGGCCACGCTGTCCCTCCTGACTAACACCTTCACTGAGCGCCGCGAGCGGGCCAGGGCCATCGGACTGTGGGGTGCCTGCGCTGGCGTGGGAATCGCGCTCGGCCCGATCACGGGCGGCTGGCTGCTTGAGCAGTTCTGGTGGGGCAGCATTTTCGTCTGCATGGCAGTGATCGCCGTGGTCGTCGTCGCCGGAGTAGCGATCGCCGTGCCCACATCCAGGGACCCGGCGACCCCGCCCGTCGACTCACGGGGCCTGATACTCTCCGCTGCCGGAATGGGCTTGCTCATACTCGGTGTCATCCAGGCGCCGGACTGGGGCTGGGACTCGGCGACCACGATCGTAGTTCTCGTCGGCGGCGCGACCGTGCTGGCCGGCCTGATCGCAGTCGAACAGCGCAACCCTCACCCGATGATTGACGTCAGCCTGTTCCGGAACCCGCGGTTCACCGCGGCCAGCGGTGCCGTCGCGATCGCGTTCTTCGCGCTGCTCGGCTTCATCTTCCTGGTGACGCAGTACTTCCAGGTCATCAAGGCGTACAGCCCTCTGAGCACAGGTGTGCGGCTACTGCCCGTCGCGGCCGCCGTCGCGCTGGCGTCGGTAGCGGGCACCAAGCTTGCAGTCCGGATCGGCAACAAGGTCATCGTCGCGGCCGGCCTGGCGCTGTTCGGCCTGGCGCTGCTGTGGACGTCGCGGGAATCGCAGGCGACCCCGTACCTGGTCATTGCCGCTCAGGAAGTCGTGCTCGGGGCCGGGCTCGGGCTGACCCAGGCGCCGGCCGCGGAGGCCATCCTCGGTGCCGTCCCGGCCGAAAAATCGGGTATCGCGTCGGCCGTCAACGCAACGACCCGGCTCTTCGGCGGCGCGCTGGGCGTGGCCGTCATCGGCAGCGTGGCCGGCTCACTGTACACAAGCAGGCTGCTCGCCGGACTGCCGCGCGGGCTTCCGCCAGCCGCCGTCACCGCCGCGAAGGGCTCGGTCGGCGGCGCAGCCGCGGCCGCGCAGCAGCTCAGCCACGCCGGGGTGAGCGCCGCGGCCCGCCAGCTCGACGCCGTCGCGGTCGCCGCCTTCCTGCACGGCAACAACTACGCGGGCGCGGTCGCGGCCGGCGTGGCCGCAGCCGGATTCCTGATTGCGATCTTCCTGCTCCCGGCGCGCCCCCGCGAGGTGGCGCGGCCGCCTGTGCCCGTGCCGGAAGCCCTGACGTCAGGGAACGAGGGGTGGCTCAAGTCGCCATGATCCGACAGATGCTGAAGTATTACCGGCAGCTCAATACCGTGCTCCCGGGAATGGAGACGGTCCCCGTCGAGCTGCCCGACGATTTAAGAGCTGCGAAGCAACTGCACGCGCGGACCTACGTCAGGCTCGGCATCGTCACCGAGGCCGACCTCACCCCCGACGGCTTCATCGGACCCGACGAGGATCCCGAGCAGGATCACGCCCGGTACTTCATCGTGCGAGGACTTGAGGCCGGAGCGCCGCACGCATTCGCCGCGGTGCGCATCATCTACGCCGACCCCGACAAGGGACTTGCCTCGTTCCCCGCCTACGTGACCCAGCAGTTCTACCCGGACCAGCGCAAGCTCCTGGAGTCGCTGGACGTCGCCCACGTCGGCGAGATATCGGCCCTCGTCCGGGAACAGGGCGTCAGCGCCATGACGACGCTGATGCTGTACCGGGCGATCTGGCACCACGCGCTGGCTCAGGGATACCTGCGGCTGCTGGTGTCCTGCGACGCACGACTTCACCAGCGGTGCAAGATGATCTTCGGAGAAGCCTGGATGCGCGCCGGGCCTGACGGGTCCATGCGCGGCGTCCAGGTCGTTCCGGTGCTGGTCAACATCCCGAACTCGCTCGATGAGGCACTCAAGCTCAGTCGGATCAATCCG
>JASHUE010000366.1:0-7805 GCA_030040195.1 Streptosporangiaceae bacterium
TGCAGTTCCAGAACAGCTCGGCTGACTCGAGCCGCTGCCGCGTCACGTTCCAGTCGGTCGCGACGGCATCCGGATCGCTGTACCGGCTGTCGATCTCGGTCAGTGGGGCAGTCACCTCAGATCGTCCCTTCGGTCGTCGCAGTCACGCAGTCCTGACGGGATCACCACGGCGAATGTCATCGCAGTGAGCACCGTCATCAGGCGGCACCGAGCATCGCGACCAGGTCGGCCACGTTGTAGGCGGTCGGGAAGTCCGGGGCGTGATAGCGCACGGTACAGCCGTCGGCGAGTTCTATGCCCGGTATCAGCAGTGCGTGCTCGGCCATGTGGGTTCTGAGCACCTGAACCTCCAGGACCACCGGGCCGTCGAAACGCAGCGGCCGCACTGCCTCCCGCTCGGCCAGTGCCTTCGGGACCTGCTGCTCGATCCGGTCGCAAGCTTCGTCCGGATGCAGCAGCGAAGCGGCGCGGGCTCCCAGTGCCCGCTTGACCACCACCGCATGCATGCCGGGGGCCACGTCCGCTGCCTCCTCGGCCACGCTGTCGTCGCCGGCCACCAGCACCGGAGCCACGCCGCTGGATGCCGCGAGGGCAACATTCAGCCCCAGCTCTCCAAGCGACCGGCCATTGCAGCGGACGTCGGCCACGACACCGCCGGAAATCGTGTGAGCCATGACCGAGCGGGCGGTGCCGGCCTTGCCGTGATAGCCGATGAACAAGGCCGCGTCGATGTCCGGGGCCAGCCCGGCCATCATCCCGCCAGGCTTAGGCGTGCCGCGCAGCAGCTCTGCCCGACGGTCGAGCTGGGCCGGAAGGATGTTGCGGAAGCTCGCGTGCGCCTCGGTGACGAACACGTGCGAGTCCGCTTCGAACGCGTAGACGCCGCGGACCGCAGCATTAGCCTCCGCCGTGATCAGTGCCCGGTTCCGCTCGTACTCGGCGTGGCCAGGCCGGACGTCCTCAGGGTCCACGACCCCGCCGATGCCCTCCATGTCAACCGAGACCAGCACGCGCATCGGCGCCCTCCTTCTGCAGGCAAATCGGCCATCGCCAGTGCCCTGGGGGACGACGGGCCGCTAGGGGACATTGTGGCGGGACGCCATGGGTGGCGCCGATCGGGGCGGTCCCGGCCGGGCCCTTACCTGGCCTCCCGGAAGTCATGGCTCTCCATGCCGGGCCCTGGGGTCGGGCGGCCTGCGGGCCGCCATCAGCAGCCCGCTGCGGCAGCCAGGTCGTCAAGTCCGTCGGCGTCGATGAGGCCATCCAGCGCGGGCGGGTCCTCCGGCGCTGCGCCTGACCCCCACTCCAGCGGTCGCCTGACGAAGATCGGGCAGACGCCGAGCGCCGCGGCGGCGCGCAAGTCGGAACCGTGAGCGGCCACCATCGCCGCCTCCTCGGGCGGGCAATCGAGCAGCCGGAGTGCCGTCAGGTACACCGAGGCGTCAGGCTTGTAGCTGCCCGCGAGCTGCGCCGACAGCACGGCATCCACCCGCAGGTCCGCGAACTTGAGCAGGTCGGCGAGCAGGGCCAGATGACCGTTCGACAGCGTGGCCGTGACGTACTTGCGGCGCAGGCGATCGAGGCCAGCCCGGCTATCCGGCCACGGCCGTAGCTGCCGCCAGCCCCTGACCAGTGACTGCCGGGCGGCGGACGGCAGGTCTGCGTCTCGCCTGGCCAGCACCTCGTCCAGCGTCTCGCGCTGGAGCGAATCGAGATCACGCCAGGCGGCTCCCCGGCGGACTCGGTCCATCGCCGGCTGGTACGCCCGCCGCCAGTCATCGACGACAGCCGCCCAGCCGGCCTGCACGCCGCAACCGCCGGCGGTTATCTCGGCGAGCTCGATCAGGCTCGTGCGCCAGTCCACCAGCGTCCCGAACACATCGAACAGCAGAACCCGCAGTCGGCTCACGGGCGTCAGTATCTCAGCCTCATAGCAGGCAGCCAGGAGGACGGTCTCGAGGCTCGGCCAAAGCTGCGGACAGGGCCAAGGATCAAGATCGCACCGCCTCCCGCCTTTCCGCTAAGGGCGGTGGAGATCGGTCAGCGCCGCGTCAACGTGCGGCGGGGTGTGCACGCGGGAGGCGATGGCGGCCGCGACCAGGCAAGCCGCAGCACCGGTGAGCAAGGCAACCCGCACCCCGGCGGCCGAGATGATCGACCCGGTGATGATGCTGCCGACAGGGGTGGTTCCGATGTAGACATACACCCACAGCGCCATAATCCGCCCGCGGTAGGCCAGAGACGAGTGCAGCTGCAGGGTGGTGGAGCACAGCGTCACGAAGGAGAAGGCTGCCACCCCGGTGGCCAGCAGCGTCAGGCACGCGACAGCGACATCCGGCGCCCACGCGGTCGCGGCCAGGAAGAGCCCGAACGCCAGCGCCGTGGCCATGAGGTACTTCCGGCGGGGATGGGGGATGCGGCCAACCGCGAGTGAGCCGGCGACCGAGCCGACGCTGAGCATCGTGTACAGCAGCCCGTAGGTCCCGCCGCTGCCACGGAACGTGTGGCTGGCCAGCACCGGCAAGATGACCGGGAAATTGAAGGCCAGCAGCCCGACCAGGGACATCATGACGAGCGGCAGCCACAGTTGCTGGCGGCTGGCCGCGTACCGCAGGCCCTGGCGCACGCCGCCAGCCGCGCGCCGCCGAGCACCAGACTGGAGCGGGCGGAGCATCACCAGCGCGGCGATGACGGCCAGGTAGGACAGCGCGTTGACCGCAAAGCACGGCGTCGTGCCGATCGTGACGATCAGGACGCCCGCGAGCGCCGGGCCCACCACTCGGGCGCTGTTTACCACGACGCCGTTGAGGCTGACCGCGCTCGACAAGTCCTGCGGCCGCACCAGGGAGCCGACGATGGCCTGCCGGGCGGGGGAGTCAACGATCTGCACGACACCGCCGGCCACGCTGATCGCGACGATCGCGGTGACGGACGCCTTGCCCGCGACGGCGAGCACCCAGAGCAATCCGGCCAGCACGGCAAAGGTCGTCTGGGTTGCGATAATCAGCAACCGCAGGTTGACCCGGTCGGCGACTGTCCCTCCCCACGGGCCGAACAGCAGCGACGGCACTCCGCCCACGGCTAGCACCAGGCCCAGTTCCGCCGGTGAGCGGGTGATCCGCAGCACCAGCCAGCCGATGGCGGTCTGCTGCACGAAGGTTCCGCTGGCCGAGACGACCTGGCCCGCGAAGTACAGCCGAAATGGTCGCGAAGCCAGTGCGCGGAACGTCCCCCGACTGGCCTGGACGTGATCATCTGGAGCCGGCGTGCCCTGACCGGCAGGCTGAGCGCTTTCCTCCTCCACGCTGGGCGTGGCCTCGGGCACAACTCTCAACCCGTCGCGGTCCACCGGGGCCCCCTCACTACTGGCGGCAAGTCCTCGATCGTAGTGTCCGGGCGCACATCCGGGACAGGCCGACGTGGCGCCAAGTGACCGGGCCGGGGCAACCAGAAGCTAGAGGCGGATGACGGCCTTACCGCGCAGGCCGCCATGCCGTAGCTCTTCCAGTACCTGCCCAGCGGCTTCTAGTTCAACGGCCGAGCGGATCCGGGCGGTGATAACACCGTTCGCCAGCATGTGCGCGACCGTGCTCAGGCCTTCGCTCGATATCAGGGGGTTCGCGTTGGAGGCATGGTTGTAGGCGGTGATGTGCCGCTGCGCAAACCAGGGTTCGTCGGCGGCGAAGATGGTCGAAACCAGGCGCCCGCCGGGCCGGATGACCTCGGCGTCGCGGCGGATGGCGTCCGGGCCGCTGACCAGGTCAAGGACGGCGTCGACGCCGCCCGGGTACTCGGCGTGCAGCGCATCGATCACATCAACGGCCTGGCTGTCGTAGACCTCCTCGGCACCGAGCCGACGAGCCTCGTCAGCGTCGCCGCGAACGGTGCCGATGACGTGCGCACCCCGGGAGCGCGCTATCTGCACCGCGTAGCCACCGACCCCGCCGGTCGCGCCCATCACCACGACGTGCTGGCCCGCGGTGACGCCGAGCAGGTCAACCGTTCTCAGCGCGGTGACCGCCGGGATGGGAAGCGCCGCGGCCTGGTCATCGGCCACACCGTCGGGGATACGGGCAACTGGTTCCATGCGGGCCGCGGGGACAACCGCCGTGTACCCGGCATACGAGCCGTGCGTCCGCGCCATGCCAAAAACGCGATCGCCGGCCCGTAGGCCGTGGTCTCCGGCCGGGACACGCTCGGCCACGCCAGCGAAGTCAACGCCCACGACAAACGGGTACGACGAGTTGGCGCTCAGGCGTCCGAGCAGGCTGTTGTCGAGCGGGTTGACTCCCGCGAATCGCACGCGAATGAGCACCGCGGCATCGTCAGCGGGAATCGGCAGGTCCTGGACCGACGGCGGCTCGCCGAAGCTCCGGACGGCGAAAGCGCGCATCCTGCCTCCCATGAACTAGTCGGGTCAGGGAACACCGTGTCGCCCAGCGCCATCGCCAGGACGTCGCTGTGGGCTGAGTTCGCTGGGACTACGGCACGACACCGCGTTGACCGACGTGTCAGCTCTTGCCCCAGCCTCACGACGCCCTGGCCAGGCCGCCCGGCCGGTGACGATCGGCGGGCTTGAGCGCGACATGACGGATCGAGTCCTCGGCGTCCGTGGCGCTTCCGAGGATAGCCCGGCCGACGTCGACGTGAGTTTCGGGCCGCGACTCACCCCGGCGGCCGCGGTCTTCGGGTCGCTCAAGTCGACATTCGCCGCCGGGGCGAATCCTGCAGCAAACCTGCAGCCTGGCTTGAACTAGGACCGAGGCTGGCTGCCGATCCTGACGCCGTGACACAGTGGCCAGCGCCGGAGCCGGACAATGTCGGCGACCGCACCCAAGACATCCCCGCGTACGAAGGACAGCCGGCCGAGGGCTCGGCGGGATGGCAGCCTTACGCACGCGTGCCGCCGCCGCCTGCGCCGGGCCCGTGGGCCTACGGGTCGCCGGGCGGCGGAGTGTACGGGGACCCCGCCTGGTCCCGCCGCCGCCACTCGCGCCGCCCGTGGCTGATCGCTGGTATCGCGGCCGCTCTCGTCGCCGCCGCGGCCATCGGCGGGTTCGCTGGCGACGCGCTCGGCTCCAGAACGGCCGCGGCTAGCAGCCCGTCCGGGTCCGGCGCCCCCAGCACCCTGCCTGGCACCGGCAACGGCTCCAACACCGGGCCCGGCACGGGGTACGGGTCCGGTGGGTACCCATCCGGCAGCAACGGGAACGGCGCCGGCGGCGGCTTCCCCGGCGCGTCCGGCGGGTCTGGCCCTTCCGGCAGCGGGCAGGACAGCCAGGGCTCCGGGCCGTCGGACGCAGCCTCGATCGCCTCCCGCGTAGACCCTGGCCTGGTTGACGTCAACACCACCATTGATTACGGCGCCGCCGAGGCAGCGGGCACTGGCATGGTCCTCACGCCCGGAGGCGAGGTGCTGACCAACAACCACGTGATCGACGGCGCGACCACGATCAGCGTCACCGACGTCGGCAACGGCAAGACCTACCAGGCCACCGTCGTCGGCTACAGCGTCACGAAGGACGTGGCCGTGCTGCAATTGACCGGCGCCTCGGGCCTGCAAACGGTTACCACCGCGGGCTCGGCGCCGGTCGCCTCCGGAGAGGAAGTCGTCGGCATCGGCAACGCCGGCGGCACCGGAGGCACGCCCAGCTACGCCGGCGGAACCGTCACCGCGACCGGGCAGTCCATCACCGCCAGCGACGAGCTGACCGGCTCCAGCGAGCACCTGACCGACATGATCGAGACCAACGCCGACATCGAGTCCGGCGACTCCGGCGGACCGCTGGTCAACGCCGCCGGGCAGGTCATAGGCATGGATACGGCCGGATCGTCGACCTTCCAGTTTGCCTCCCAGTCTGGCGGCACTGGGTTCGCGATCCCGATCGGCACCGCCACCTCGATCGCCGCGCAGATCACCGCCGGGCGCGCGTCCAGCATCGTGCACGTCGGCTCGACTGCGTTCCTCGGCGTCTCGATCGGGCAGGCCAGCGCCGGCGGGTTCGGCGGGGGATACGGTTACGGCCGTCCCGCCCCCGCCAGCGGCGTGCAGATCGCCGGCGTCGTCTCCGGCAGTCCCGCAGCCGGATCCGGGCTGGCGGCCGGCGACGTCATTACCGCAATTGCCGCCCACGCAGTCAGCTCCCAGAGCGCGCTCCAGACCGTCATGGTCAACGACGTGAAGCCGGGCGAGCAAGTGACCATCCAGTACACCGACACCTCGGGCCAGCAGCAGACGGTGAACGTGGTGCTGGCCAGCGGACCTCCCGCCTGACCGCCATCGCTCGATCAGGGCCTGCCGCTAGCCGACCGGCTCGACGTCTTGCAGCACGTGGATCAGCGTCTCGAACCTGGCCAGCAGAATCAGGTTGAGGTCGCCGGTCACCCGCACGGTGACGGGGGTATCGCCCGGCGTGCGGGCGAGCCAGACCTGCAGCGGAGGCGAGCCGATGAGCGGGTAGTCATACCATCCCGAGGCCTGCTCGGAGTTCGTCTCCGGCAGCGCCGCCTCGACCGCTGCCCAGTCGTTCTCGTCGAAGGAGTAGCCGACGTAGTACGCGAGCCAGAACATCAGCGTGCGCACGTTGCCTGGCAGTATCCAGCCGCCGACCTCATCGCTGTCCACGGCATCTGATCATGCCCAGCCATTCGCGCCATAAGACGCCAGCGGGGCGGAATGTCCGCTCCGGCCAGGCGACCATGCCAAACCATTGGCGTTGGGAGACGGAACGAGGCGGGTTCCCGGTCGGCGTGACCCCGGCGACGCGGCGGTACGGGCTGCGAACTGAGGGCAGAGTGCCGGCAATTCGGTCACGAGCGCCCTCATGCCCGCATCTGACAGGTACCTGGCATAGGCCAGCCTGGCGGGCATGGCGGGCTGCCGTGGTGACGGCCGTCGTGACCGCTCAGCCGCCGAGCAGCCTGCGAACCCGGTCCTGGCCTGCGGCCAGCAGCAGCGTCGGCAGCCGCGGACCGGTCTGCTTGCCGATCATCAGCCGGTAGACGAGCGCGAAGAACGCGCGCTGGGCCGCCTTGATCTCGGGCGTCGGCTTGGCGTCGGCAGGCAGGCCCGCCTGTAGCTTCGGCACCGCATAAACCAGCTGCGACAGCCCGTCGAGCGACCAGTGCGCGTCGAGCCCGTCGAGCAGCAGCTTCAGCGCGCCGCGCTCGGCGTCGCTCAGGGCATCCAGCGCCGCCCGATCCGCCTCGTCGCGCAGCCGGGTGCGCTCCTGCGGGTCGAGCTGGGTCGCCACCCAGGTCTGCGCGCGATCCAGCCGCGGCCTGACCTCGTCGAGCGATCCGATCGTGTGCGCGGAATCGGTGTCACTGAGGATGCGCAGCATCTGATCGGCGTTGCCGGTCGTGATGTCGGCGATCGACGCCAGTGTCCGGTAGGGCAGTGGCCGCGGCGTGCGGGGCAGCTCGCGCTCGGCGGTCCTGATCGCCCGGTCGTAGGAGCTGGCGTCCAGATCGGACGCGGTGCCCTCGGCCATCTTGCGCTCCACCGCGTCCCACTCGTCGTACAGGCGGTGCAGTTCGGTGTCGAACGCGATCGTAAACGACTGCTGCGGCCTGCGCCGCGCATACAGCCAGCGCAGGAGCGGCTCTTCCATGATCTGCAGGGCGTCGGCGGGCGTCGGCACCCTGCCCCTGGAACTCGACATCTTCGACATGCCGATGATCCCGACAAACGCGTACATCGGGCCGATCGGCTGCTGGCCGCCGAAGATCTCGGTGACCAGCCGCCCGCCGACCACGAACGACGAGCCAGGGGACTGATGGTCGACCCCGGATGGCTCGAAAAT
>JASHUE010000367.1:0-6490 GCA_030040195.1 Streptosporangiaceae bacterium
CACTCGCCGCGGCGACGGCCGCGGAGCCGTCGTTCGCGGCGGGTGCACGCTGGATCGAGCTCACTGCGGTCGGCAACACCAACGGCTTCCTCGCCCGGCCGTAGACGTTCGTCACTGGAGGACCGCGGCGCCCGCCACCGCAGGAGGTGGCGGGCGCCGCCTGTGTGCCGGGGCCTGGGTGCGGTGAGCGAGGATAGGGTTCGTGTTCGACGGAAACGGTCCACCTCTGCGGGTCGAGCCGTTCTCGGTAGCCATCGACCAGGCGGTGCTCGATGACCTGAAAGCACGGCTCCGCAACACCCGGCTGCCCGAGGCGGCGCCGGGCGCGCCGTGGTCGCAGGGCACCGACCGGGACTGGCTGACGCGAATGCTCGGCTATTGGGCCGACGAGTTCGACTGGCGGATGGCCGAGCGCGAGATGAACCGGTTCTCGCACTACCGGGCGCTGACGGGCGACGCGGAGATTCACTTCGTGCATGAGCGGGCCCGCTCTGGCGGCGGGATTCCGCTCATCCTCGGCCATGGCTGGCCCAGCTGCTTCGCCGAGTTGCTGCCGCTAGTGCCGCTGCTCACCGATCCCGAGGCTCACGGACTCGATGGCCCGGCCTTCGACGTGGTGATCCCCTCGCTACCCGGCTACGGATTCTCCCCGCGCCCCGCTGCTGCGGTCGGCGTGACCTACCGATACGTCGCTGGCCTGTGGCACCGGCTGATGCGCGGCCTGGGTTATGCCCGTTACGCGGCCGGCGGCGGCGACTTCGGAGCCGGCATCGCGACGTTCATGGCGCTGGACGACCCAGGCCCGCTGATCGGCCTGCACCTGACGAACCTGGAGCTCGCGCCGTATACCGGGCCGGGCTCCCGGCCGCTGTCGGCCGCGGAGCGGCGCTACCTCGAGCAGGCCGGCCGATGGGATGAGGCCGAGCGTGGCTACAACGCGATCCAGTCGACCAAGCCGCAGACGCTCGGCTATGCGCTGATGGACTCTCCGGCCGGGCTGGCCGCCTGGATCCTGGAGAAGTGGCGGTCATGGAGCGACAACAGCGGGGATCCTGCGGCCCGCTTCTCCACTGACTTCCTGCTCGCCATCGTTACCGTGTACTGGGCGACCGGCACGATTACCTCGTCGATGCGCGATTATTTCGACAACCGCCGCTGGCAGGGCGAACCGCGCCTCGGCCCCGAGGATGTCGTGCGGGTCCCCACCGCGGTTGCGTCCTTCCCGCACATGCTCGTTCCGGAAGGCGAGCCGCCGCGGGAGTGGGCCGAACGGCTCTACGACATCCGCCGCTGGACCACGATGCCGCGGGGCGGCCACTTCGCGCCTGCCGAGGAGCCAGGCCTCGTCGCGCGTGACATCACGGCATTCTTCGCCGAGCTTGGTGAGTAAGCGCCGACCGCTGACACCCGGCGGCCGCTGTAGCGTGACAACGGCGAGCGATCCGGACTTGCCGGTGTTGACACAGAACGAAGGTGCGGTCACCATCGCGCAGTGAAAGGAGGTCGGGATGTCGCGCATGAAGGCCAGCCGCTCAAGTGAGGACGTCATGGATCACGCGCAACGGGTCCTGGCACTGGCACAGGAGACAGCCGATCGGGCCATCGCGGGTGCGCAAGCCGAGGCGGAGAAAATCATCGCCGACGCCAGGGAACAGGCCGAGCAGATCCTCGCTGATGCGCGAGCTCGCTCCGATACGTTCTGAGGCGTGGCGGTCCGGTCAGCGACCTTGATGCCCGCCTCGAGGACTTGCGCCGAGCAGGCTGCGGTGTGCCGTCCGGTACTCCTGGTCCGGCCGTCCGCTACTCCCCGGTCTGCCCGTCGACAGACTCCCGCAGCAGGTCGGCGTGCCCGTTGTGGCGCGCGTACTCCTCGATCATGTGGCACAAGATCCAGCGCAGGCTGGGTGACCGGCCGTCGGGCCAGGTCCGGACGGCCACCTGCTCCAGGCCGCCGGTGGCGAGGGCGGCCGTGACGATGGCACGGGAACGATCCACGCAGGCCTGCCAGAGCGCGACGAGCTGTTCGGGCGAGTCAGCCGCGGCCGAGTTCCAGTCCCAGTCTGGGTCGGCCTTCCAGTCCACGGTGTCCCACGGAGGCCGCCTCTCCTCCCCACGCAGCCAACGCGAGAACCACTCCGACTCGACGTAGGCCATGTGCTTGAGTAGCCCACCCAGGGTCATCGACGAGACGCCGACCTTCGCCGCAAGGCCAGCCCGGTCCAGCCCGCCGGACTTCCAGGCCAGGGTCGCGCGCTGCCAGTCAAGGAAGCCGAGCAGGGTGGCAGTTTCACCGGCGGTCAGGGGCGGCTCCGGACGGCCGTACTGATCTATATCGGTCATGCCGGGTGAGTCTACGGAGTGCGGCGGCCGCCTCTTGACCTGGCCGGCGGGCGGCTACCGGACGATGCCGAACGCGAGCTTGCGGTTGCCGCCGGACTGCTGCACCAGGGCAAGCCACAGCGGCAACAAGCCGTCGACCGTGCGGGCGGCGCTCGCGTCGCCGACGAACGCTGGTTCGAGGCCGACCGCGCCGATGAGTTCTTCGGTCACCGATCGCGCGCCCTGGTCGGCGGCGAAGAACAGGTTCGCGCCACGCGGCGGCTCGGCGAAGTTCTCCCAGCCCAGGGTGTTAAACGCGCGGGCATAGTGGGCGCCGGGCGCGGCCGACTTGATGGCGGCCTGGTTGTTGGCCTCGGCCTGGCCCATTCGGTTGGCAGCGTCGATCACGACCTTGCCGTCCAGGGCCACTGCGTTGGCGGCGGCGACGTCAGCGACCGCCGGGCCCGGTATGGCGAACAGCACAACGTCCGCTTCGTCGAGCGCGTCCGCGACCGTGGCGACCGGTGCGCCGCCAGGGCCGTCAGCGCCGGCGGACCGGCCTCCGTACACCACGTCATGGCCGGCCGCCTGCCACTTGCCGCCGAGCGTGCCTCCGATGTGTCCCGTTCCGATGACAGCGATTCTCATGAGCCCATTCAACCCTCCGCGCTTGTCGGGCCATGCGCGGCCGGGTAGAACAGTGACTCGTGAACATCGGCGTCGTCTTCCCGCAGACCGAGATCGGCGCAGACGCGGGCGCGGTCCGCGCGTACGCCCAGCGGGTCGAGGAACTCGGCTACTCCCATGTGCTCGCCTACGATCACGTGCTCGGTGCCGACCCCGCCGTGTACGAGGGCTGGAGCGGGCCGTACGACCTGCGCACGACGTTTCACGAGCCAATGGTTCTGTTCGGCTACCTGGCCGCGCTCACATCCCTCGAGCTGGTCACCGGGATCATCATCCTGCCGCAGCGGCAGACCGCCCTCGTCGCCAAGCAGGCCGCGGAGGTCGACCTGCTGACGGGCGGCAGGTTCCGGCTTGGTGTCGGGCTGGGCTGGAACGCCGTGGAGTATGAGGCACTCGGCAAGTCGTTCAGGGACCGGGGCCACCGGATAGCCGAGCAGGTCACGCTGCTGCGGCGGCTCTGGACTGAGGAGTCTGTGACCTTCGCGGGCCGCTACGAGACCGTGACCGGCGCCGGGCTCTGCCCGTTGCCGGTGCAGCAGCCGATCCCGGTATGGTTCGGCGCCCAGTCGGAGCGCGCCTACGTCCGGGCTGGACAGCTCGCGGACGGCTGGTTCCCGCAGGTTCCGCCTGGTCACCGGCTGGACGAGGCGAGGGCGCTCATTGAGCAGGCAGCTGCTGCGGCTGGGCGTGATCCCGCGCAGATCGGCATGGAAGGCCGGGTCAGCTGGGGCGAAGGTGGTGCGGAGAAGCTGGTTGGCCACGTCGGCCGGTGGCGCGCCGCGGGCGCATCACACGTGTCCGTCAACACGATGCGCGCCGGGCTGGGCTCGGTCGACGGCCACCTGGCTGCGCTGACCGCAGCCGCAGAGGCGCTGGAGCTGCGCGCCCGTTGATCACTCGGCCACGCCGCACGGCTGGCGCCTCGGCCGATGACCCACCGGGCGGATGTATCGCGGATCACCCCGGCCGGCTGACTTCCGCGGGAACTCCCAGCTCCGCTAGTTGGACTCCGGGTACGGCCGCGCGGTGCCGCGGATGTAGATGGGCGTCGGGTGCGCGCCGCCCACATTCACCTTCGTGTGGAACCAGGTGGCAATGTCCATCCAGAGCCGGACGCAGCCGTGCGACACGGGATACCACGGCACGGGAATGTCGCCGTGGATTGCATACGCCGAGCCGATGAAGAAGACCGGGTTGTACATCTCGCCGAGCGGGACTGTTACCCAGCCAGGATCGAACCACAACGCGTGGTAGTTCCCGTCCGGAGTGACGGCCGGGCCGCAGGTGGCGGACGGGTCTCCCGGGCACGGGTAGTAATACAGGCCCCCGGTCGAGACGTGGGCGATCAGGTACGGCTCGTTGTTCCGGTACAGGACCAGCACTTCGATGTTCTGGTTGATCTCGATCCGGTCCGCACCGCCCTTGGGCACCAGCTTGTACGGCTGCCTCGGGTGCACCAGCGCCTTCAGGAAAGCCTTGTCGATCGGCTCGGCTTCGTTGTTGACCGTCACCCGCAGCCCTTGGACCTCGCGGAACGCCCAGGCGGCCTCCAGCGTGTCGTCACCGTAGATGCCATCGATCGGTCCCGGGTAGTAGTGCAGCTGGGCGAGCCGCCGCTGCACGCTCTTCACCGCGGCGCCTTTCTCACCGAAGTACAACGGCTTACTGGGCGGGACATACGGCGGCTGGGCAGCCGCGGCGGCATTAGCCGTCGGCGCCGCCTGAGCGCCGGTTGCTACCGGAGTCTGGCCGAATAGGACTGCGCCGACAGTAGCCAGGACGCCGGCGCCGAGCAGGCACCGCGTAATTGAATGATTCATCGCCACCACCTAGGCCCCGCCCGATGTCCTCAGGCTCGCAGGCCGGGAAGATGTCGTCAAGCTCGCAAATTGGTCGCTGGTCGGCGCGCCGCACTGCCGGAAAAAGCACTGAGTATCTGAATTCAAGCCTGTTCGGTGGACCGAACGGCACCAAAGATCGCTCGCTGTGGCAATTTGCCTGCGTATTGCTCGCTTAAAGGACAGTGGAGGGCGGAATGCTGTCGCAAGAGCGACAGTAGTGCGCGCTCTAGTGTCGTTTGCGGCGCTAGCAGGCGGCTCAGTACCGCCCGGTTGGCGAGGTTTGCGATGGTGCCGGCCGGTGAACCGGTCGCACGGTCCTGACTCAGTTCACCCTTGCCGGATGATGCCCGAGGGAACTCGCTGTCCTTAGGTTGACAGTGAGGGCACCATCTGCGGCGCGGTCAGGGCTGCATTGCCGGAGGTCGGGTACAGATCTTGACACTCTCGGCATAGCGGCCGACCTGAGGGGGGTAGCGGCATGAGCAGTGCGCGAGGACGGCCGGCTGCTGGGAGCGGCCAGGAGCAGTCGGGCGGGTATCAGCAGTCGGGCGGGTACCAGCAACCGGGCGGGTACCAGCAGTCCGGCGGGTACCAGCAACCGGGCGGCTACCAGCCGTCGGGCGCCTACGCGGAGGGGCCGAGTACGGCCACGGAGACGCGCGAGGGCCGGTACGAGGGCCAGCGCAGAGCGGACGGCACGGGCGCGCTCGTCGGCACCGTCCTGGCCGGCGCGCTGATGATCATCTCCGGAGCGACCGGCTTCCTTTACGGGCTGGCCATGGTCATCAGGGGCGGGTTCTTCACCTACCACGCCAACTACTACTACGTCTGGACCACGGCGAATTGGGGCTACGCAGAACTGATCCTGGGCGGACTCATCTTCTTCGCCGGCTTCTGCGTGATCCTCGGCATGGTGTGGGCTCGCATCCTGGGCGTGGTGCTTGCGGTGCTGGCCGCCGTCGCGGCCTTCCTGACGATTCCCTACTATCCGGTCTGGTCGATCGTGCTCATCGCCATCAACGCCTTCATCATCTGGGCACTGGTGTACCCGCGGCGCCAGATCGTCTGACCAGCGAGTTCACAGGCCAATGTGACGGGCGGGCCTGGGGCCTTTGGGGGGAGGCCCCAGGCACTCGCCCATGCACGGCCCGCCGAACCGGTGGCGCCAGAGACCGTCACCCGGAGAAGTAACGGCGCGGGTTGGTGACCAGCATCGCCTCGATCTGCTCCTCGGTGACGCCGCGTTCGCGTAGCGCGGGCAGCACGTCATCGAACATGTGCTGGTAGTGCCACCTCGGCGCGAACACTCCGATCGCCTGAGGCGGGAACCAGTCGATGTAGCAGGACGCGTCGTGGGACAGCACCATGCTGCCCGCGTAACCGCGCTCGCACAGCGCGGCCACCGTCTGCACCCGCTGCTCGAACGGCGTGATGATGTCGATCCCGAACCGGTCCATGCCGAGAATGCAGCCGGCGTCGGCCATCTCGCTCAGGTAGTCCAGGTCAGTGCTGTCGCCACTGTGGCCGAGCACCACGCGGCTCAGATCGGCGCCCTCCTCCCGCAGGACCCGCAGCACCTGCCGTCCGGTAAGCGACGCGGGGTGGGTGTGCACGGTAATCGGGGCCCCGGTTTCCTTGTGCGC
>JASHUE010000368.1:0-3232 GCA_030040195.1 Streptosporangiaceae bacterium
GGGCCCAGCGCTCGACAACCTCGCGGATCGCAAGCTTGCTCGCTAGTTCGTCCATGTCCGCCACCCTTCTCGTCGTGCGGGACGCCAGCGTCGGTCCGCCGGGCCAGCCAGGAGCATACGACCCAGCAAACGACCGGCAGTGTCCCGGCGCGGCGCGGCCGCGATCTACCCTGCTGGCATGTCGGCACGTTCGCGCCCGGCGCGGCCAGAAGACGTTCACGAACTCGCTGCGGGCATGCCTCACGTCACCGTCGTTCACGGCACGCGAGGTAACGCGGTCTACCAGGTCGGAGGCAGGTCGTTCGTGTTCTTCCGCAACCCTCGACCCGACGCCGTCGACCCTGTCACCGGCGAGCGCTACCCGGACGTGATCATGTTCTGGGTCCCGTCGGATTCCGACAAGCACGCCCTGGTCCAGGACCAGCGCTCACCCTTCTTCACCACTCCTCACTTCGACGGCCACCCGTCGGTGCTGATACGGGCCAGCCGTCTGGGCGAGATCACCCTGCAGGAACTGACGGAGGTCGTGCAAGACGCATGGCTCAGCCGGGCTTCGGCCGCGAGGGCTGCCGCCTGGCTCAAGGCCGAACCAGCCAAGTAGCCCGATCCAAGATCGCCCTTACGCGGCGAAGTGCGCCCCGCGCGTGCCATGATGCCGACACGGGGGATTCACGGGGGATTCACGGGGGTGGGACATGCGGTTTGGGCTGCATGCGCTGGGGGTCGGGACTGGGGCCCGGCCAGAGATCATCAGGGCCGTCAGCGTGGCGGCCGAGGCCAGCGGGTTCGCGACGCTCTGGGCCGGTGAGCACGTCGTCATGGTCGACCAGGCCGGCTCTCGGTACCCCTATTCGGTGGACGGCCGGATCGCCGTTCCGCCGGACGCTGACTGGCTCGATCCGCTGCTGGGACTTACTTTCGCGGCCGCCGTGACGTCGAGCATCGGGCTGGCTACCGGCGTTCTCCTGCTGCCCGAGCACAATCCCGTGATCGCGGCCAAGCAGGCTGCGACCCTCGACGTCCTGTCCGGCGGGCGCCTGACGCTCGGCATCGGCGTGGGCTGGTCAGCCGAGGAGTTTGCGGCGCTCGGCATCCCGTTCGCGCGCCGGGCCCAGCGCACCGCCGAGTACGTGAAGGCGATGCGGCATTTGTGGGCGACGGACGTCTCCTCGTTTCGCGGCGACTTCACGCGCTTCGATGCCGTTCGGGTCTACCCGAAGCCGGTGCGCGGCCGCCAGATCCCGGTCGTCTTCGGCGGTAACTCCGACGCTGCCCTGAAACGCGTGGCCGGATTCGGCGATGGCTGGTATGGCTTCAACCTGTCCGTCGAGCAGGTTGAGGAGCGGGCCAACACCTTGTCCGCGCTGTGCCGCGAGAGGGGGCGGAGCATCGCCGAACTGACCGTCGCCGTCGCTGTCGCCGGATGCACGCCGGGTGCGCTGCCCCGCCTGGCTGCGGCGGGCGTGACCGAGGTGGTGCTGCTCGGCGCTCCGCCGCAGTCGACCGCAGCCGCGACGCGGTGGGTGACAGATCTCGCTGCGGACTGGGATGTCCGCCGCGCTGCGGTGGGCTTACGCGTGCCCGCGTGGTGATTGTTCACTCGAAACCCAGGTCAGAATCTGGTTGACTTCAACTGCACTTGAGTTCCTAATCTCGCATTATGACCGCCGGGGCAACCATCGAGACGACGCGCGTAGCCGCGCCCGAGCCGGAGCGCGTCGCCGAGCCAGACGGCCTGTGGTCCGCTAAGCGGCGTGCTCTGACAATCGGCCTCGTGCTGACCATCACGTTCATCGCCTCCGAGGCGCTCGCGGTTGTGACGATCATGCCCGTGGTCGCGAGGGACCTGGGCGGCCTGGATCTGTACGGATGGGTGTTCAGCGCCTTCATGCTCGGCAACGTGGTCGGCATCGTCGTGGCCGGCCGGCAGGCCGACCGGTCCGGCCCGGCGCGACCGTTCGTCGGCGGGCTCGCTCTATTCGGAGCCGGGCTCGCGATCGCCGGTCTAGCGCCGAGCATGATCGTGCTTGTCTGCGGCCGGGCACTCCAGGGCATCGGCGCCGGCGCAGTACCCGCGGTCGCCTACGTGGCGATCGGCCGGAGCCTGCCTGAGCAGCTACGGGCTCGGATGATGGCGGTTCTGTCTACTGCGTGGGTGCTGCCCGGCCTCATGGGCCCGGCAGTAAGCGCGGCCGTGGCGAGCCTGTTCGGCTGGCGCACGGTGTTCCTCGGCCTGCTGCCCCTGGTGGCGGTGACCGGATCGCTGGCGATGCCCGCCTTGATCCGGCTTGGCCGGCAGCGGCCTGCCGACGGCGAGCCTGTCCCCGGTACCGGCTCTGAGCACAAGCTCAGCGACGGCCTGGCCACCGCTGCGGGGGCCGGGCTGATGCTAGGCGGATTGACGCTCGCGGCCGGATCGAGTCAGGTCTTGGTCGGCATCGGGCTTCTCGCGGCCGGCATCGTCGTGATCGGACGTTCGCTGCGGCGCCTGCTGCCGACGGGTACATTTACCGGCCGACGCGGCCTGCCTGCCGTCATCCTCTGCCGAGGCCTGCTGACCTTTACTTTCTTCGGCGCAGACGCCTACGTCACGCTCACTATCACCACCGTCCGCCATCACAGCCCTGCGTTTGCCGGACTCGCGGTGACCGGCTCGACGCTGGCGTGGACGGCTGGCGCCTGGCTCCAGTCCCGACTGAACGGCCGGTGGGAAGCCCGCCGCCTGGTCGGTACCGGCCTAGCCATCGTCGTGACCGGGCTCGGCGCGATGGCGCTAGTCCTGCTGCCGACGACGCCCGTCTACGTCGCGATCGCGGCGTGGACGGTCGCGGGCTTTGGCATCGGGCTGGCCTACGCGCCCATATCGCTGCTGATGCTCCGGCAAGCACCGGTCGGCCGGGAAGGCTGGGCTTCCGCATCGCTGAGCCTGGCGGACGTGCTCGGCACCGCCCTGGGCATTGGTGCCGGCGGTGCAGCCGTTACGGCCGCCACGGCCCACGGCTGGCCGCTGGCGGCCGGAGTCGGGGCAGCGTTCGCGATTGCGGGAGCCGGCGCGGCCGCGCTAGCCCTCGCCAGCCGCAGGCTGCCGACGTCCCGTGGCGCCGTCCCGCCCGCATGAGGCTGACAGCACAAGCCCAAACAGCACGAGTGCCCCGCCCCCTCGGGGAGGGCGGGGCACCAGGCGCGCCGGCCCGGGGGGTGGCCGGCGGTGCAGCGCCCTGCCCCCTCGGGG
>JASHUE010000369.1:0-4113 GCA_030040195.1 Streptosporangiaceae bacterium
TTGTCGTCGGCGAACAAGAAGAAGTCGTGCCCGACCAACTCCATCTCGAACAGAGCCTGATCGATGCTCATCGGCGCCGCGGCGTGGAACTTCTCCCGCACCAGCAGGGGACCGTCACCTTCCATCTCGACCGGCACCAGGTCTTCGGGCTCCGGCTCTGCGGCGGCCTCGGCCGCGTCGGCCGCGTCAGCGGCGGCGGCCATCTCGGCCATCGCCTGGGCAGCACCCTCTCCGGCCAGGAGTCCGCCGCCTCGCCCGAGCCTGATCGCGGGCAACTCGGCGTCGGATGCCAGATCCGCCTCGGGCAGGTCGATGAGGCGGACGGCCGCGTGCGCACCGTGCCGTCCCTTGCGTCGATCGAGCGCGCGCCGTAGCTGAGTGTCGAGTTTCGCCAGCGCCATGTCCAGCGCCGCGAACCGATCCTCGGCGGCGGCCTCGGCGCGAATGACGGGTCCGCGCGTGCTGACTGTCAGCTCGACGCGCTCTTTCTGTCCCGTCTGCCGGGGATTGCGTTCCGACAGGATCTGGACGTCGACGCGGATGGCGCGCTGATCAAGCTTCTCGATCTTCGTCAGCTTCGCCGTGGCGTGCTTGCGGAACCGCTCCTGCACCTCGGTATGCCGGCCGTTGAAGATGATGTCCACTATGCGAACCCCCTTCTGCCCGGATCGGAGCGGCACCCGCCCGGCCGACCTGGTCTTCTACCCCACATTCGCCTGCTGAGAGGCTCGCAGCTACTTATGCCACTACTGCTCTTCTCCCACACCCGGAGGACATCGGATCCCCCGGCGGGGCAGGACTTACTTCTAAGCCGCACCGTGATCGGTCGACAACAAGTCGCCTTACGTGGGCCGCTTCGCCTGCGGCTGGCATCGGCTAGCCGGGCCTGCCGCCCCGTAACCGGGGCTCCGGGCCTGGCGCAACCACGGACCCAGGCGGGTGCCATATGACGAAGCTATCTGTCTGCCGCCGCTGTGTCAGCCCGGAGTCCTGTAACCGCGAGGCGGCAGTTCTCCCTGGTAGTGACCGACGTCACAACACGACAGAGTTTCCGCTTGATGAACATCTTCCACGAATGCGGAATTTACGACTCGGCGAGCTAGCCCGGGTAGTCCGGGCCCGCCTCGACGCCGACCTCGATCGGCGTGCCCCATCCGCTGCCCGGCGTCGCCGAGGTATAAAGCTCGCCTGTCCTGGTCCTGACCGCCAGCGCATTCGATCCGGCCGCCGAGATGGCCACCGTCCCGGTGGGCACGTTCGTGAGTGACTGTGACACGCCTCCGGTCAGCGGGACCTCCCAGAGATCCCCTCCGCCGAGCGCGATGAGGTCGTCTGTCTTGTACCAGCTGATCGCGGTCGGATTCGGCACGTTCGGGCCCACGGGCCGCCAGGATTCGAAGGTGACGGTGCCGGTCCCATACGTAACGGCTGCAAGCAGCATCTCGTTGCCGCCTGTCGTGTGCACGAGAAACGCCGCCCGGACGCCGTCGGGGGCAATCCGCAGCGCGACAACCTGGCCGGGCGTGCTCGGCGGCGGATCAACCTGCATCAGACTGACAGGTTTGTGCTCAAGTACCCAGATGCCCGATCCGGCGACGATCCACAGGTTGGAGCCGTTATCCCAGCTCAATGAGGTGCAGGCTCCGCCGGTGCTGGCCACTGGCCAGGGCTTGAACTGGTTCGCCTGGCCGGTCCCGCCCACAAAAACCTCGCAACCCCGCCGGTACGGCACCGCGACCGCCACCTGCGGGTTTGGCCCTGGAGACACCGCCACGGCTGTGATCGCGGGGTTGGACGACAGCACATCAGGAGTCATGACCTTGGGCGGGGTCCCAGCACTGTTCCATTCGCTGACCACGCCAGGGGTGGTGGCGTAGTACAGAGAGTCCTGAGCGCTGCCAACCGCGGGAACGAAGGCCGTGCCCATGCCGACGTGCTCGACCTTGCCATTGACGACAAGCTGCACGTGCTGCACGATCGCCGGCGAGTACGCCGAGCTGGTGAGCGTCTCATAGAGCTGCGCATACATCTGCGGGAGGTCTGTAGCCGAGGAAGCTCCGGGAACCTCGAGGCTCACCCGGGCGGTCAAGTTGCTGATCGTGACCCCGTGCGGGGCCAGCTCGGTTCCTTCCGGGAACGCGGTATCGGTAGCCGACGACAACCAGGTTGTCGTCGGCTGATTCCCGGACACCTCAAGCAGTCCCTGGACCAGCTCAGTGGCCACGGAGGTTGCATCGGTCGCGCCCGCGACCTCAAGCGGCACGAAGACCGGGTCGGGCACCAGGTAGTTCACCGAGGGACCATTCTGTCCGAAGAAGTACAGATTCCTGGGCTGGAACACCTCCTCGAAGGCGGTCTCGCTCAGCAGCAGTAGGTTCTGGCCTGTCAGGCTGGGCAGCTGCTGGATCAGCCACTTTCCGTCGTGGTTGCCGAGCAGGAATGTGTAATTCACTGTCCCCGGCTCGTACAGGTAGTCCCCCTGGCTGCTCAGCGACGCGAGGCGCTCCCCTGTGACGGTCACCTTCTCCGTCGGCGGGCCGCCGGTGAGCCGCTGGCCGACGGTCGTGCTGCCCTGGACGGTGACGACCGTGACAACCGGTGGCTGGCCAGGGACGTTGTCCCATGGCAGCGGCACGCCGGGCGCCAGGTACTGCTGCGCCGCGCTCGGGTCAAGCTCGAAGTTCGCGCTGGCCGCCAGGAATCCCAGAACGACATCGTTTGGCGTCCAGCTGCCATTCGGAGCCGGGGGCGCCAGCGGCGCCACGAACGCCTGCTGTTGCCCGCCCTGGCCTTCGAGCCGCTGCGGCGCTCCTCCGCCGGGCGCCGTGGCGCAGCCGCTCACGAGAACGACCAGCAGCGCAGCACCGAGCGTCCCGCCAGATCGGGCCGGTCGCAAGCGCCAGCTAGCCATGGGCCGATACTCCGGTCCCGGCGGCCTTCCCCGGCAGCGACGCAGGGTGCCGGCCGCCAGCCGACTGCCCGTCGCCGCCGTCATACGCTCCGTCCCCAGGCAGACCGGCGAAGTCTGCCACGGCGGGCAGATCCACCAGCTCGGTATCGATTGTCTCCCGGTCCGGGCGCAGCGGCAGCGGCGATCCGTGCAGCTCCCCTCCCGCGGTGCGCGGCAGCGTCAGGCGGAACACGCTTCCCAGACCGCGCTCTCCCCAGGCCTCCAGCCAGCCACCGTGCAGCCGCGCGTCCTCCAGCGCGATGGCCAGGCCCAGGCCGGTGCCACCCGACGTCCTGGCCCGTGCCGGGTCGGCCCGCCAGAACCGGTCAAAGACCAGATGTTCCTCGCCGCTTGCCAGGCCAACGCCGTAGTCCCGCACGGACACCGCAACGGCGGCGGAGTCGGCGGCCGCGGTGACCAGGATGTCCTTGTTCTCGCCGTGCTCGACGGCATTCTGCAGCAGGTTGCGCAGGATTCGCTCGACCCGCCGCCGGTCCACCTCGGCTATGCATGCCTCCGGCGGCAGCCGGAACTCGATCCGCACGCCGCGGCGTTCGGCTAGCTGCTGGGCTACGTCGGCCGACAGGCGGACGATGGTGCAGACGTCGGCCGGCTCGGCGTCGAGCGTCGCCGCGTTGGCGTCGTACCTGCTGATCTCCAGCAGGTCGGTCAGCAGCGTCTCGAACCGCTCAAGCTGGCTCTGCAATAGCTCGGCCGAGCGGCCGGCGGCCTGAGTCATCTCATCTTTCGCGGCGAAGAGCACGTCGGCGGCGATCCTGATGGTGGTCAGCGGCGTCCGCAGCTCATGCGACACGTCAGAAACGAACTGTCGCTGCACCTGAGACAGCTCTTGAAGCTCCCGCAGTTTGTCTTGCAGGCTGGCGGCCATCTCGTTGAAGGCGGTTGCCAGCGCGGCGAGCTCGTCGCTGCCGCGTACCTCCATCCGCTCGTCCAGGTTGCCCGCCGACAGCTGCCGTGCCTTGCGGGCGGCGAGGCGGACCGGAACGACAACCCACCTGGTCACCAGCCAAGCGACCGCTGCCAGCAGGAAGACCGCGGCGATGCCGACGCCGACCATTGCCCGCTGGATCGCGGCGATGCTCGCCTGCTCCGCAGTCACAGGGAAGAAGTAGTAAAGCTGGTAGTTGCCGTTGATGCCAAAC
>JASHUE010000370.1:0-3048 GCA_030040195.1 Streptosporangiaceae bacterium
GGCCGCCTGGCCGGACGCATACCAGAACACCAGTGCGCTGCCGCTGTCCGCGACTCCTGCGGCGCACTCCAGGGCCGACGCTCCGCCCGGAGCTGCGGCATCGGGCTCGAACGGGTCAATGTGCACCAGGCCATCGCCACCGCCCTCACCACGGGCCAGGTACGCCGCCACGGCCGCCATGCCATCAGCGCCGGCCACCTCGCAGTTACACAAGCCGAGCTGGCGGGACCAGGAGCGAAGATCGGCGACACTGCCCGGATCCAGGTCGCAGAGCAGGTACGAGCTGCTGTTACCGAGAATTGTCATGGCGAGCAGAGGTGACCCCGGATAGGTGGCCGGGCTGGCACTGGCGCAGGACCCGGCAATGGCGTAGTACCGGGACCGGGCCAGCTCAGCTGACCGCGGCGCGGCGGCCAGGAAACGCCAGATGCCGAACTGCCGCTGCGGATCGCGATTCAGCAGGTAGGCCGCCGAACCAGCGTGCGTCTCCGCATACCAGCGGGGAGGCTCCCGTTCCAGTACCGCCGCTAGCACTAGATGCTTCCAGACGTCGCCGAGGCCGCCGAAATGAGTGTTCGCCATCGTCAGTTTGCGCCCCCGTCCGTAAGGTGCCAGGCCCCGCCGCCGGCCCGGACGTTTCGCCGCACAGCGGGCACGAGGCAGGCAGCACTCTGACCTGGAGCTTCTGATTGGAGCGGGCGAAGGGAATCGAACCCTCATGACCAGCTTGGAAGGCTGGGGCTCTGCCATTGAGCTACGCCCGCGCAACTGCCATCCGTTAGCGTACCGGTTGCCCGGAGGGTTTCGACCGGCCCGAGGAAGGGCACCCAGCGCCCGACCTCAGCACAGAGCGCACGTGCCAGTCGCCGTGATGGGCCCGCATTCAGGCAGCAGGCGACTCGGAATTCGGACAGCCGCATTGCCATGATGCTGGATACAAGTCCGGCCAGCGTACGCGGAGGAACCGATGCCCGTAGTGCTCGTGGACGTGGCCAACCACGTCGCAACGGTTACCCTCAACCGGCCCGAACGGCGGAACGCGTTGTCTGGGGAGCTGATTGCAGCACTGCGCGAAACCCTGGCAGGCATGGAGGCCGACCCGGAGGTCAGGGCGATCATCTTGACCGGCGCGGATCCGGCATTCTGCGCCGGGCTCGATCTGACCGAACTCGCCCAGGCCGGCAGCCCGCTGCGGCGCATCGCCGGCCGGCGCGTCGTGCCGGACCTGGCGAAGCCGCTGATCGGGGCGGTTAACGGGGTCGCGGTGACCGGTGGCCTGGAACTGGCGCTGGCCTGCGACTTCCTGGTCGCCTCTGAGCACGCTCGCTTTGCCGACACGCACGCCAGGATGGGCATCCAGCCTGGCTGGGGCCTGACCGTGGCGTTGCCTGAGGCGGTCGGTCTCCGCCGGGCGCGGGAAATGAGCGCAACCGGCAACTATGTTGACGCGCAAACGGCGCTTGAGTGGGGACTGGTCAATCATGTAGTCCCGCACGCGGAACTGGCCGCGTTCGCGTACGGACTCGCCGCGGACGCGGCATCCAGCGATCAGGCGGCGTTGCGAGAGATCTTCGCGACCTATGACGAAGGTTCGCAGGGAACCGCCCGCGAGGCGCTGGCCCATGAGGCGCGCGTGCACGAGCGGTGGCACGCACGGGGCATAGACGCTGACCAGGTGGCGCAGCGCCGCGCCTCCGTGATCGCGCGCGGCCAGTCCCAGAGCGGCAGGTCCCGCAGCGACCGGTCCCGGAGCGGCCGGCCGCAAAGCGACCGGTCCCGGGATGGTCATTCCCAGAGCGACGGGTCGGCGGGTGGCGACGCCAGCAACAGCGGAGCCGACTCGTGATCGGCGAACCAACTCGTCAGCGACGGCGATTCGCCCTGATCGCCGACCGACTCGCCGCTATGCCGGAGGTGGTGGGCGCGATCCGCCTGGCCCCGCCCTCTGCGGGTCGCCCGCGGCTCATCATGCGTGGTCTGCTGCGCGTGCCGCGGCCCGCTTGACCAGGCGGTCGAGTACCAGGGCGAGCGGCGGCCAGGCTGCGCGGCCCTGGCGGATGACCGCGTACGACCGAAGCACGACGTCCGGATCGGCCAGCCTGAGCAGGCGAACGCCTGGCTTGGTCCGGCGGCCTGCGGGAAGCAGGCCGACTCCGAGCCCGGCGATGATGAGGTCCTCGACCAGGTCCAGGCTGTCGGCCTGATGGGCTAGGCAGGGCTCGAATCCGGCCATGGAGGCAAGCGTGCGCACGACGTCCTCGTCGGCCCGGTTGCGCGAGTTGCCTATCCAGTCGTGGCGGCGGAACGCGCTGAACGTGGCCGGGCTGGCGGCCCGGCCGCCGAGCGCCGCCGCGGAGCCGGCAGGGACTGCCAGACCCCAGCCGGCCGACCAGAGCGGAAACGCCTCAAGTGAGCGGTCACGAACGGCGGGCGCGAGGTTGTAGTCATACGTGAGCGCAAGGTCGACGTCGTCGCTTGCCAGCAGCGCATGGGCTTCGGCGGGCTCGTGCTCGTGAACGCGCAGCGACACGCTCGGGTGGCTGACCGCAAGCTCGGCGATGATCGGCAGCACCGTGGTGCGGATGGCGGTCGCGAAGCCCGCCACATGCACGGTGCCGGCCGGCTCGGCACCCGGATCCAGGTCAGCCTGGGCGGTTTCGATGGCCGCGAGGATGCTCGCGGCGTGCTGAGCCAGGCGGCGACCGGCGGGAGTCAGGCGGACGCGCCGGCCATCGGGCTCGAGCAGCTGAGCGCCGGTCTCGCGCGCCAGCACCGCGATCTGCTGGGAGACAGTGGACGTAGTCGTGCCCAGTGCGTCCGCTACCTCGCGCATCGAGCCGAGCCGCGAGAACTCAAGGAGCAGCCGGAGGCGGCGGGTTTCCACCTCCCGATTGTCAATTATCTATGAACAATCTGTCCATGATTACCAAGTGGACGTGGACGATCGGGTTTTCGTTTACTTAGCTCATGACCAGGACCGCGACCTCGGCGGCGGCCCGGGCCGGCACGTCCATGGCGCTTGGTTCCATGCTCTGCGTGCAGCTTGGC
>JASHUE010000371.1:0-3478 GCA_030040195.1 Streptosporangiaceae bacterium
CCGGCAGCTCATCCGCGGCGCGGCCTGACGGGTTCCAGACGCGCCAGCCGCCGCCACGCCGCCAGGCGAGCCGGACCGCCGGTCCGGCGGGCGCGGTCGACATCGCGTATACCGAGCCGGGCATGTGCGCGACGATCTGGTCGGGTGTTCCGGCGGCAAGCTCACGCCCGGCATCGAGCACGAGCACCTCGCCGGCCCGCTGCGCGTCGTCGATGTAGGTGGTCGACAGCACCACGGCCGCGCCGTCGGCGGCCGCCGTGGCAATCAGCAGCCAGAGACCCGACCGGCTGACCGGATCAACCCCGGTGCTCGGCTCGTCCAGGATCAGCAGGTCGGGCCGGTGCACCAAGGCGGCGATGACGCCGAGCTTCTGCCGCATTCCGCCGGAAAGGTGGCCGGCCAGCCGGTCGCGCGCATCCGTCAGCCCGGCCCGGTCCATCAACTCGGCCGCGCGCCGCGCAGCGACCGCGCCCCGCACGTTGTAGCCGGTCGCGCGGAAGGCGAGGTTTTCCGCGACCGTCAGGTCGGGATAGGTGCCCGAGCTCGCCGGGAAATAACCGGTGGCCGCCGGCCCGGGACCGGCGACCGTTCCGCGGTCTGGCCTCAGGGCCCCGGCCAGGCAGCGCAGCAGTGTTGACTTCCCCGCGCCATCGCCGCCCACGACCGCGGTGACCATGCCCGGCACCGCGCGCACGGTGACATCGTCGAGCGCGAGGGTGTCGCCGAACGAGACGCTGACGCCCGTCGCTCCCCACGACAAGCCATCTGGCTGCCGGCCTTCGCCGGCCGTCGCCGGGCTCACGCCGGCTCACCGACCTGACGGTCAGTTACCGCGGTGTCGTCCGTGCTCCCCGCGGCCACGGCCGGCCGGCCGCGGCCATCCGTGCCGCTCAGCCGGTGCACGGCCGGGGCGGGAGCGAGGAAGGTGCGGAAGCGCAGGATCGCGAGCGTCACGATCACCACTCCGAGTACGGCCATGAACGTGAACGGCCGCCACAGCGGCCCGATCGGCTCGGCCCGGAGCATCACGCCCCTGGATATCTCGTTGAAGTACGTGAGAGGCAAGAGGTAGGAGATCCAGCGCACTCCGGCCACGATCGAGGAGAGCGGGAAGATCAGCCCGGACAGCAGCATCTGCGGCAGCATCGTCATCACGGCAAGCTGGATGGCCTGGCCCTGGTTCTGCGAGACCGTGCTGATCAGCACGCCGATACCGAGCGTGACGAACAGGAACAGCAGCGCACCGAGCGCGAACACGCCGGGCGAGCCCCGGAACGGAACCCCGAAGATTGCGATGCCGACCGCGAGCACGATGGCCAGGTCGACGGCGGCGACCGCGAAGTAGGGCATGATCTTGCCGAGGAAGACGTCGCGCGGCCGCAGCGGCATCACCGCCAGCTGCTCCATCGTGCCGGATTGCCGCTCACGCACCACGCCCAGGCTCGTGATGATCGTGCCGACGAAGACGAGCACAACCCCGGCCAGTCCGGGAATCATGATGGCCGACGTGGACAGGCTGGGGTTGTACAAGATGCTGACTTGCGGATGCGCGGCGGCGAGGGGCGAGCCGCCGCTAAGCCTGCCGAGTGCGGCGAGGGTCGCCTGAGCGGTGAAGAGCTGGCTGCCGTCAATGAGGACGACGGGCCTGCTTCCCCCGGTGACGACCGCGACCGCAGCGTCGCCATCACGCAGCTCGTCCTGTGCCCAGGCCCGGCCCTCGGCCGGCTGCGCGCTGACGACGTCGAATGGCCTGGGCAGCACGTGGCTCGCCACCGCGGCCTGCGGCCCGGCGACGGCGACGGGGATCGACTTCACGTTGAATGACGCGGCGTATCCGAGCACGACCAGCAAGATGATGGGCAGAGCGACCATCATGGCCAGCGTCCGCCTGTCCCGCCGCAGCTGGCGGAACTCTTTGACGATCATCGCCCACATCTCGGCCTCCGCGACTGTGCCGCATATATTCATCGGTCGATGAATTCTACGTGCGTTGAATTCTTGCCGTCAAGTGCGATGGCCCAGTGCCTGGCCCAGCGGGATGGCCCAGCGCGATAGCCCAGCGCGAGGGCGGTCGGACAGGGCGGTCACGGTGCGACGCAGGACCAGGCGGGCGGCGATGCTCGCTGTCCCCGCGCCGATCTGGTCAGATGGTGCTATGCCAATCAGCCGCCACTCCGGCCGCTGGACGCTTGAGGACCGGTTCAACTCGCCGTGGCACTACCTGCCAGTGGAGATCCCGGCGGGCTCGTGCGCGCTCCGGGTGGAACTCGAGTACGAGCGGTCCGGGGCGATCATCGACCTCGGCTGCCTCGGGTCGGCTGGCTTCCGCGGCTGGTCCGGTGGCGCCCGGCGCGAATTCGTGATCACGCCGGACGCGGCGACGCCTGGCTACCTGCCCGGCGAGCTCGAACCGGGCACCTGGCAGGTAATAGTCGGCCTGCACCGGCTGCCCGCTATCGGCGCCGAGTACTGCGTCACCGCCGAGGTGTCGAGCACGCCAGGTGAGCTCAGGCCCGACCCCCCGCCGGAAATGCTGCCGCCGCTGTCAGAGCGGCCCCCTTCCCGGACGCTCCCGGCGACCGACGGCCGCCGGTGGCTGGCCGGCGACCTGCACACGCATACAGTCCACTCTGATGGCGGGATGACGGTCCCGGAACTCGCCAGGTTCGCGGCCGGTCGCGGGCTGGATTTCCTGGCGATCACCGACCACAACACGATCAGCCATCACCCCGAGCTGCCGGGCGCGCGCGCCGCCCACGGCATTACGCTCGTGCCCGGTCAGGAGGTCACGACCGAGACCGGGCATGCGAACGCGCTGGGCAGCATCGGCTGGGTCGACTTCCGCGAGCGGCCCGACGCCTGGCTGGAAGCCACCGAGCGGGATGGCGGACTGCTGTCGATCAACCACCCGATCGGAGGGAACGTCAGCTGGGCCGCCCCGATGAAGCGGCGCCCGCCGCTGATCGAGGTCTGGCACTGGAGCTGGCTGGACACCAGGTGGACGACCCCGCTCGGCTGGTGGCTCGCCTGGGACCCCGAGGCCATACCGGTCGGGGGCAGTGACTGGCACAAGCCGGGGTCAGACGCTCCGCCGGGCGCGCCGACGACGTGGGTCGCGGCCGACGCTCCCGAGCCGGACGCGATTCTGTCCGCCATCGGGGCGGGCCGGACCGCGATCTCGGCCGCGCGCGACGGGCCGGTACTGCTGCGCATCGACGACGAACTGGTCGCGGTCGGGGCCGACGGGATGATCCTCACCGGGCCCGACGGCCCGAAGGCCAGGATCCGCGGGCAGCTGGCCAAGTTTCCGGCCGCCGTCGGCTATCACCGGATCGTCGACCTCACCGGAGCTACCGTCGCCTTGACCGGCTAGCCGGTCAAGGCGAGTCCGCCGCCGGCGGGGCCGGCCCCCGCCGGCGGCCCCGCCAGGCAGCGGCGAGCGCGATACCGGCCGCCATGGCCGTGATGCCGGCGCCGA
>JASHUE010000372.1:0-7173 GCA_030040195.1 Streptosporangiaceae bacterium
CTCAGGCCACCTCTCGTGCCAGAACCTGCTGACCTGTGGCGGCCTGGGGAGAGGACTCCCCGCCGACCGAGCCGGGAACGTCGGCGCGGAACTCCACGCTGGACGCGGTCAGCTCCATGAATGCCTGCTCAAGCGACGCGTGCACCGGCGAGAGCTCGTGCAGCCGGACGGCGTTGTCGAAGGCGAGGTCGCCCACCTGGCTTACCTCAAGGCCCGACACCACGATCGCTTCGCCGTTGTCACGCACGGTGCCGCCAGCCGCGGCGACCAGTCTCGCCAGCTGCTCCGGCTGGGGTGTCCGGACCCGCACGTTCACTTGCGAGTTGGCCGCGATGAACTCGCTGACCGTGCAGTCGGCGATGAGCTTGCCCCGGCCGATCACGATCAGGTGGTCGGCGGTGTTCTCCATCTCCGACATCAGGTGGCTAGATACGAACACGGTCCGGCCCTCGGCGGCCAGGGCCTTCATCAGGTTGCGGATCCACAAGATGCCCTCGGGGTCCAGCCCGTTGACCGGCTCGTCGAACATCAGGATCTGCGGGTCGCCGAGCAGCGCCGCGGCGATGCCAAGCCGCTGGCCCATGCCGAGCGAGAATCCCCGTGTCCGCTTCTTGGCCACGTCGGTCAGCCCGACCAGTGCGAGTGCCTCCTTGACCCTCCTGGCCGGGAGGTTGTTGGACTGGGCCAGGCACAGCAGGTGGTGGTAGGCGCTGCGGCCGCCGTGCACCGCCTTCGCGTCCAGCAGCGCACCGACCTGGCGCATGGGCTGGGCCGCCTTCGAGAACGGCCGCCCGTTAATCGTGACCGTGCCGGAAGTCGGCTGGTCGAGGCCCAGGATCATCCGCATCGTCGTCGTCTTGCCCGCCCCGTTCGGGCCGAGGAAACCTGTGATCTTCCCCGGCGCGATGCTGAACGACAAATTGTCCACGGCGAGCGTGTCGCCGTATCGCTTCGTGAGGCCCCGTGCCTCGATCATCTCCCGTATCCCTTCCGGCCAGCGGCCTCTGGCGACCGGCCAGGACCGCGGTCAGACTGATTCCTCAGCTGACGCAACAGGCCGGGGACGCGATCTCCCCGGCCGATACCAGAAGTCTCGGTGATCGAGGCACCTGAAGGCGTCGCCCGCTGGGCTGATGTTGATCAGCCGACAGAGTGATTTGGCAACTGCCCTTCGTACGCCGCTAGCTGACGAAACCGACCTGGCGGACCAGCGACTCTGCCTGCTGCTCGGCCCCGGCCTCCCCCGAGTTGGTCAGCAGGCTGTCACCCGACCAGGCCGCGGCGCACAGGGCCCTGAGGCCATCCAGCGGGCTGCCGGAACCGGAGATCGTCAGCCGACGGTGATCATCGGCCACGGCAGTCCAGCCACCGCAGCCGAAGGCGCCGCCGGACCGTGCTACCTCGGGATGACTCGCGTTCAGCCCGGACAGGTCCGCCGCCAGGTACGCGGGCCGGCGCTGCGGCGGGGCCAGCAGAGCGTCCACGGGCCGGCTCACTCCGGTGAATACCAGCATGCTGTCCGTGCCGGCCCGGACCGCGCCCTCGATGTCGGTGTCCAGCCGGTCCCCCACCACCAGCGGCCGCTTCGCGCCGACCCGCTCGACCGACTCCGCGTGCAGCGGCGGCTCCGGCTTGCCCGCCACCATCGGCTCCTGCCCGGTCGCGGTCACCAGCAACTGCACCAGCGACCCGTTGCCTGGCTGCGGACCGCGGGGCGAGGGCAGCGTCGCGTCCGCATTGGAGGCAACGAACCACGCGCCGGCCCTGATGGCGGTAGCGGCCTCGGCCAGCAGCTCGTAGGTGAGGTCCGGCGCGTATCCCTGCACGACGGCCACCGGCCGTTCGGCCGCCGTGGTCACCGGCCGCAGGCCGCGCGCCCTGACCGCCAGCCGCAGGCCCATGCCCCCCGACACGAGCACCCGTGACCCGGCCGGAAACCGGTCCGCGATCAGGTGCGCGGCGGCCTGGGCCGACGTGACGATGTCGGTGGCCGTCGCCGCGATGCCCATCGCGGACAACTGAGCGGCGATCGCATGCGGAGTCCGAGATGCGTTATTCGTCACGAAAGCCAGGCGCATACCCTGCTTAACCGCTTCGGCCAGGGCGTCCGCCGATCCGGTAATGGGCGTACCGCCGAGGTAGACGACGCCGTCCAGGTCGAGCAGCGCGGCGTCATAGTGCTCGCTGAGCTTCTCCGGACAGCCGCGCGGCCCGGGCAGCCAGTCGCCGGCGCCCCCCTCGTTCCCTCTCAATCTGCGCTTCCCCCGTCCAGCACGTCGCGAGCTCGGAGCGTGGCGCGGACGTTGCGGAGAGCGTCGGTGTAGTGCCGCAGGTTCGGCCGCATCGCCGCCGCCAGGGCCAGATGCTCGGCCGCCGCGCCATGGTCACCCGTGCGGGCCAGCGCCAGGCCAAGACCGAATTGGGCGTAATCGTCGCTGGGGCTCGCGTCCACGATCCGGCGGAAGTTCCCGGCCGCCGCGACGTACTGGCCCGCGTCGAACTGGGCTCTGGCCAGGGCCTCCAGCACGCTCCGCGACTTCGGTTCGGCGCTGGCGGCGCGCTGCAGCAGCTGGGCCGCCGCCGCGGCACTGCCCCGGCCCAGCAGGTCAAGCCCTCGCTGGTACAGCTGATAGGTGTCGGAATCGTTAACATGCCCCGAATTAGCGGCATCCGGGGCTGAAGCTGAGTCCTCCGGGCGGGAATCACCATGGCCTGCCGGTCCTTCTGACATATGTGCAGATCCTTCCGTCCAGCCAGGGTCCAGCCGGCGACAGCCCGCTAGATCTCGTGCTCGCGCCCTTTCGCGGCGTCCGCTATGCCGAGGACCGGGTCAGCGGGCTCGCCGAGGTCACCTCTCCACCGTACGACGTCATCGCGGCCGACATCGAGAACGAGCTTTTCGCGCGCGACCCGCACAACATCGTCCGCCTTATCCTGCCGCGGCATGCGCTGGGCCAGCCAGGCAGTCCGTTTGAGGATGCGGCGCTTGAGCTGGCCGACTGGGTGGCGACCGGCATCCTGGTCCCCGACGCGCAGCCTGCGCTGTATGTGTACGAGCAGGTCGCGCTGGACGCGTCGGGCCGGCCCGACCCGGCTGGCGTGCTGCAGCGCGGGCTGATCGGGGCGCTGGACCTGATCCCTCCGGCCCTGGGCGTCATCCATCCGCACGAGAACGTCGCGCCCGGCCCGGTCGCGGACCGCCGGCAGCTGATGGAGGCCACGCACGCCAACCTCGAGCCGATCTTCTTGCTCTACGAGGGCACCGGAGGGGCCGCCTCCAAGATCGTCGACGAGGTCGCCTCTGGTCGGCCGCCGGTCCTGTCGGCCAGCACCGCCGATGGCTTGCGACACCGGCTCTGGGCGATCACTGACGCGGACGAACTGGCTGAAATCGCCGCTGACCTGGCCCCGCGGACCGCGCTAATCGCCGATGGTCATCATCGGTATGCGGCCTACCTGCAGCTTCAGGAGCGCAGGCGGCAGGGAGGGTCCAGCGACGGCCCGTGGGATCGCGGGCTCGCCCTGCTGGTTGACTCGACCGCGTATCCGCCACAGCTGGGCGCCATCCACCGGGTAGTCATGGGCATGGTCCCCGATGTGGCCGCCCGGCTGGCCGCTGGCGCATTCTCCGTGCTGGAGCTGCCCGCAGGCACCGCGGACGTGCCCGGCGCGCTGGCGGCGCTGGCAGAGGCCGCCGAGCAGGGAGTCGCGTTCCTGCTCACGGGAGCCGGCCAGGCGTTCCTGCTCACGAATCCCAACCCGGCCCTCGTCAGCGCGACGGTGATCGACCGGCCCGAGGAGCTCTGGCAGCAGCTTCCCGCCGCGGTCCTGCAGGACCTGCTGTTCGCGCGGGTCTGGGGCATCGAGGACGACGCCCGATCGGTCCGTGCGATGCATGACGCCGCCGAGGCCATCAAGGCGGCGGACGACGAGCCCTGCGGCACCGCCATCATCTGCAGCCCGATGTCGGCCGGCCAGGTGTACCAGGTCGCGGCGCTGGGGCGGCGCGTGCCGCGCAAATCGACCTCGTTCGGGCCCAAGCCGCGAACCGGCCTCGTCATGCGATTGTTCGCTCTGGGCTGAAGTTCCGCGCCGGTCGCATCGGCGCTCGGCCGGCCGTGAGCTCAGATCCGGCCGGCGCTAGCCAGCGCGCGGCGCGTCGGCGGAGGACATCGTCGCCGGGGCGGTGCGGGTGAGGACGGCAACGGCGCAGCACATGCCGACGAACGCCACCGAGCCCAGGGCGAGCCGCAGCACGTTCTCGGTGAAGTACTCGCCGAAGATCCAGACGCTGAGTGCGATGCTGACGATGGGGTCAACGATGACCAGCAGCGGCTGGGACACGCTCAGCGGCCCAACGTGCAGCGTGGCCTGCTCGAGGATCTCGGTGATCAAGCCCGCCGCGGCCAGCGCGTACACCGGCCAGTGGGTGAACGTGCCGGGCAGGCCGAACTGCGACAGATCCTGCGTGGTCGCCTTGATGAACGTCGCGACCAGCGCCCACATCGCCGCGGTGGCGGTGGCGAGCAACGCCGCCCGGCGAGCCGGGGAGCCGCGCACGCCCAGCAGGGCCAGCACTGCCGCGGCGCCGACAGTGGCCCCGCCGGCGGTGATCCATGCATGAGTCGGCGGCGACGATACACCTCCCTGCGGCTCCGAGGTACCCAGGAACACAGCCAGTGCCACGCAGGTCAGCGCCCCGGCCCACCACGTGACTGGGCGGATCGACTGACGAAGCCAGACGCGCCGCAGCACCAGGGTGAAGACAAGCTCGGTTACCAGCAGCGGCTGGACTACCGAGATCTGGCCAACGTGCAGCGCCAGCGCCTGGAAGACAAAGGCGGCAATCAGGGCCACCCAGCCAGAAAGCCACAGCGGGTTGTGGACAAGGTAGGCGATGAACCGCCGGCCTGCGGCCTTCTTCGGACCGCTGACGCTAGCAGCGTGCTGCGCGGTGACGTTGAGGGCATTGCCGAGCGCGGCCAGCAGCGCGTAGACGATGGTCACGCGCACCTGAATCTGGCCGCACGAGCACTCACGTCGCCTCCAAGTTCCCCCGGCCTGACCCCGCCTCAGCCGGCTCATATCCAGCCCGCCCCGCCGGAAACCCGGCTGGCGAGCGCGGCCCGAGGTGACCGCGGCACGGTCGCGCAGGTCCGAACTCGCCTGGGATTATGTGCACATGGACTACGCGACCCCCGTTGACGATCCGGCCGACACCGTCACCGATCTCGGACACGACGTGTTCCAGATCGACACCCGGATGGCGGGGTACGAGGGGATCACGGCCGGTTTCCTCATCCGCGGCGACCGGCCGTGCCTGGTCGAAACCGGGACCGGGCCCTCCGCGCCCATCGTCCGGGCTGCACTTGCCTCGCTCGGGGTCGGACCCGCGGACCTGGCGACCATCGTGGTCACCCACATCCACCTCGACCATGCGGGCGGGACCGGCGACATGGCCGAGATGTTCCCGGCAGCCGAGGTTGTGGTACACGAGCTCGGCGCGCGTCATCTCGCCGATCCCACCCGGCTGATGGCCAGCGCGCGGATGGTCTACGGCGACGAGCTGGACGCGCTGTTCGGCAGGCTGGCCCCGACGCCGCCGGAACGCATCAGGACGGTCGAGCAGACCGGCGTCATCGACCTCGGGGGCGGGCGCCGGCTGGATAGCCATTATTCGCCCGGCCACGCCCGCCACCACGTGGGTCTGGTCGACTCGGTCAGCGGCGATCTGTACGTGGGCGATGCGGCCGGCGTTTACATTCCGGAGACCGGTGACATGCGGCCGGCCACGCCGCCGCCGGACTTCGACCTGGCGGTCGCGCTGGAGTCGCTGCAGACCTTCGCGGCCCTGCAACCCACCCGGCTCCTGTTCAGCCACTTCGGCCCCGTGACAGCGGTCGGTGAGGCACTGGAGCGCTCGGCAGCCGAGATCAACGTCTGGGTGGAGGAGACCCGGCGCGCCCGGAAGGCCACGCCCGACCTCGATCACGCCGCGGCCATGGTGGCAGAGCGGACCCGGCAGCGCTACGCCGCGCTGGCCAAGGACGCCGACCCGGATCTCGCCGCCAAGGTCGAGCGCGTAAGCGGTACCGCGGCGAACGTTGCCGGGATCATGCGCTGGCTGGATAAGACCGAGGCTGGCTAGCGGGCCGGAGTGCTGGTGGCGCCGCTTTAGGCGGTCGCCCCTTAGCCGGAGTCGGCCTCGTGGCCGCCGTCGGCGCCGGCTTCGTGGCCGGCGTCGTCGGCCTCGTGGCCGTCGCTCTCGCCCGCCTCATGGCCGTCGCTCCCGCCCGCCTCGTGGTCGGCGCTCTCGCCCGAATCGCTCCCGCGGTGGCCATCGGCCTGGGCTTGGCCGGCACCGTCGGTGTCCGTGCCGGTCTCGAGCTCGAACTCATCGTCAAGATCGTCGAAACGGACATCGTCGAGGTCCTCGTAGCGCTCGGCCGCGTCGGTCTCTCCCTCGATATCAGCGCGGGCAGCCCGGCCGAACCACTCTTGGGCCTCGCCCTCGCGGCCGGCCGCCATCAGCGCGTCGGCGTACGCGTAGTACAGCCGAGCGAACTCAGGCCGTATCCGCCCGTCGGTGAGCTCGGGCACCTGCAGCGCCACGACAGCCGCGTCCGGCAGGCCCTGGTCTCGCCGGATGCCGGACTCCACGATGCGCAATTCGATCCGGGTCTGGCGGTCGACGGCGTTCGCCTCTGGGCCGGTGACTAGCTCCAGTGCCCGGTCCAGCCGGCCAAGCGCACGCTCGCAGTCCGCCATCAGCGGCAGGTAACTGGTGCGGCCCGTAAGCCGCCGCGCGGCCCGGAACTCCGCCAGTGCGGCGCTCCAGTCGCCTGCCTGGTAGGCCGCGATCGCGCACGTCTCCCGTACGACTCCGACCCTCGCTGCGAGCCCGCGGGCCTTCTTGGCGTAGCGGAAGGCCACGTCGGGGTCCTCGGTCACGCTCGTGGCGACCAGCAATCTGGCGACCGCTTCGGCCAGATCTCCCGGAAGAGTGCGCAGCTCAGCCATGACTTCCGGGTCCAGCTGGTCAGCGGTGATCGTGTCGGGAATGTCAAGCCGGAGGTCCAGATCCGCCTGGCCGGACCGATCATCGCGGAACGAGGCGTCGCGCCGTGGATACCCGGTCCGCCCGCCGCGGTCCCCCGCGTCGGCCCTGTCGGA
>JASHUE010000032.1:0-3408 GCA_030040195.1 Streptosporangiaceae bacterium
CTGTGTGGCCGGCCTGCTGCTGGCGCTTGACGGCCTGGAACTGGTACTGAGCCGCACTGCGATCCTCGACATCTTCGTGATGTTCTGGGTGCTGGCCGCGTTCGGGCTGCTGGTGATCGACAAGGACCAGACCAAGGCCAGGCTGGAGCAGGCCGCGGCGGCCGGCTCGGCCGACCCGTCGGGGCCGCCCCTGGGCATCCGCTGGCTGCGCGTCGGCGCGGGCGTCTGCCTCGGCGCGGCCTGCGCCAGCAAGTGGAACGGCCTGTGGTTCCTGGTGGCCTTCGCCGGGCTGGCCATCGCGTGGGACCTGGGCGCACGGCGGGCCGCGGGATACGAGCGCTGGCTGCCGGCCGGCTTGCGCAGCGACGTCAAGTGGCTGCCGCTCACCTTCGGCGTTATACCGTTCGCCGTCTACACCGCGTCCTGGACCGGCTGGTTCCTGAACTCAAGCGGCTACGACCGGAACTGGGCGGCGCAGCACGGCAACCACACCCCGATCTGGTCGACCATCGATTCCTGGTACCAGTACAACCACTGGATGTTCGAGTTCGGCGTGAACCTTTCCACGTTCCAGAGCTACAAGTCCAACCCGGTGGGGTGGATGATCCTGGCCAGGCCCATCTCCTTCTACTGGGCCCAGCCGAGGTGCTCTGTATCCGGCGGCTGCGCCTCCGAGGTGCTGGCGATCGGCACTCCGCTGATCTGGTGGGGCGGCTCGCTGGCCTTGCTGTTCTGCCTGGGCTGGTGGCTCACCGGCCTGATCGGCGACCTGACGTTCGGCCGCAAGCCCAGGCGCGACTGGCGGGCGGGCGCGGTGCTGCTCGGCGTGGCGGCTGGCTGGCTTCCCTGGATCTGGTATGCCTGGCACGACCACCGCACGGAGTTCTACTACTACGCCGTCGCATTCGACCCATTCCTGGTCATCGCGATCACTCTGTGCCTTGGCCTGATCATCGGGCCGGCCAGGGCCGCGCCCGGACGCCGGGCTGTCGGTGCGATAGCGGCGGGCGGCTATCTTTTCGCCGTCCTGCTGAACCTTGCCTACCTGTACCCGATCCTGACCGCCGAGGTGATCCCGTATTCGGCCTGGCTGTCGCGGATGTGGTTCCACCGCTGGATCTAGGGTCGGCACCCACGGGGGCCGCCGCCCCCGTGCACCCCCCGAACCATTTCCCGCGCCCAAACCCTCGCGCTGTGCACCGCCGGACCCCAGAAGCCGCGGGCCCTGAACGCCCGAATCCATCGCCCGTTCCGTCCGTATTTGCAGTCATCTCAACGCCGAGAATCCACTGCGTAATCGGTCTGTTACGCAGATCACGCATCCGGTTACTCGTCAGTTGCGTCATAAGTGTGTCAGTCCACCTGGGGAGCGGAGCAGATAGTGACACACGCAGAGCAGATGACCGAGCGCGACGTGCGATTCGAGCGAGACGTGATCCCGTTCATGGGTCAGCTGTATCCTGCTGCGCTCCGGATGACCAGGAACGCGCCCGATGCCGAGGACTTGCTGCAGGAGACGTTCGCCAAGGCGTACGCGGGCTTTCACCAATTCACGCCGGGAACGAACCTGCGAGCCTGGCTGCACAGGATCCTGTCGAACACCTTCATCAACAGCTACAGAAAGAAGCGCAGGGAGCCGATCCAGGACCTTGGCGCAGATTTTTCCGAGGAGTGGCAGACCGGCAACGACCCGCTGAACCCGCCCGCTCGGTCGGCCGAGGCCGAAGCGCTTGACCGGCTCGCGGACTCCGAAATCCTGCAGGCATTGCGGGGTCTGCCGAGCGAGTTCCGGGTTGCCATCTACCTCGCCGACGTCGAGGGATATCCGTACCGCGAGATCGCCGAGATGATGGGCACTCCAATCGGGACCGTCATGTCCCGGCTGCACCGCGGCCGGGCCAAGCTCCGCCAGGAGCTGGCCGGGTACGCCCCGCGGCCCGCGCTGGCCACGGCTTCCTCCTAACGCGCAAGGGCTCCGCCTGACTAGGCGGTGCCCATGCCCACCGGACGGGCGGTTCGCCTGCGCACCGCGTGCGCGAACCGCCGACCACCCGGCCGGTGCGGCGCCGGCACATCTCCTCCCCTCGCTGTGCCGGCCGCGCCCGGCCTTTCCCGAAGCCCCGCGCCTGCCTTCCCCCAGGCGGGCGCGGGGCTTCGTGCTCCCGCGGGGACTCCGGGGGTCGTCGCCGGCTTGCACGCCAACACGTCGGCTAGCGTCTGCGGCATGCGCGCCGAAGACCGTGACCCGGACTCAAAGCTGGTCACGACCAGCAGCACCGTCGTCTACTCCAACCGGTGGATTACGGTCCGCGAAGACCAGACGCTCCGCCCGGACGGATCCGCGGGCGTGTACGGCGTGGTGCACAAGGCCGACTTCGTGCTGATAGTTCCGTTCGCAGATGACGGCTTCTACCTGATCGAGCAGTACCGCTACCCGGTCAGTCACCGGTACTGGGAGTTTCCGCAGGGTGCCAGCGAGGACAGCCCGGGCACCGAGCCCATCTTGCTGGCGCGGGCCGAACTGGCCGAGGAGACGGGGCTGACGGCCGCGAACCTCACCCCGCTCGGCTGGCTCTACCCGTCCTACGGATTTTGCGACCACGGCTTTCACATCATGGTGGCGACCGGGCTGACGCCGGGGGAAGTACGGCCGGAGCCGGACGAGGTGGGCATGCGCAGCCAGTGGTTCCCCGAGGCGGCCGTGTGGCAGCTGATAGCCGAAGGCAAGATCACCGACGCGCACACGGTGGCGGCGCTCGGCTTGTTCCAGCACCACCGGTCGGCCTACGGCTGGTAGCGGCGGAAGTGTCTACGCGGCCAGCGGGCTAGGCGCCAAAGATGGCGTCGCAGGCCCGCGCGCCCGCTTTCCCGTCGTCGAGGGGGCAGAACTTCGCCGCGAACGCCTCGTACCGGCCGCGATAGCGTGCGGTCACCGCGTCGAGATCGCCGACGGCCGCGATCACTTCGGCGGAGGTGGACAGCAGCGGACCGGGGGCCTCAGCCTCCAGGTCGAGGTTGAAGCCGCGCAGGTTGTCCCGGTACTCCTCCAGGTCGTAGGTGTAGAACACCATCGGCTTCCCGGTCGCGGCGAAGTCGCACATCATCGAGGAGTAGTCGGTGATCAGCACGTCGGCGGCCAGGAGCAACTCAGAGACGTCGGGGTAGTTGGTGACGTTGACCGCGAAGCCTGGCCCGAGCTCGCCGGGAACGTCGTCGGCCGCCTGGTGATGCCCCCTGACCAGGAATACGTAGTCGTCGCCTAGCTGGCGATGGGCGTCGTCGAGGTCAAGCCGGAGGTCGAAGCGATACCGTCCGGCCGCGTAGTACCGGTTATCGCGCCACGTCGGCGCGTACAGAACGGCCTTCTTGCCGGCTGGCAGGCCAAGACGCTCGCGGACCTGGCCGGCC
>JASHUE010000373.1:0-8249 GCA_030040195.1 Streptosporangiaceae bacterium
GAACTGGGCCCAGTCGGCGCGGAACGCCGCCAGGGTCGCCCGGCCCGCGGCGGTGATCGAGTAGTACCGCCGGGCTCGCTCGCCCTCCTCGTCCCGCCATTCGCTGGTCACCAGGCCGGCGTCTCGCAGCCGGTTCAGCAGCGGATAGACGGTCCCGTCGCTGGTCAGCAGGCCGTCGGACGCGGCCAGATCACGCACAAGCTCGAGGCCGAACCGCGGCCTGAGCTCAAGCAGCGCGAGCACGCACGGCCCGAGCACGCCCCGGCGGAGCTCGGTCATGTCGCTCTCGGCTGCCATGTCTCACATGATGTCTTGTCACGCAAGATAAGTAAAGTGCTGTCCCATGGCGCTGAGGACCTCGTCTGGCGACCGCCCTGGACGGCAGCGCCATCGCCGGCACCGCCCTCGATGCGGCCAGGCCCGACCTGATGCAGCCGAGCCAAGCCTCTAGCAGCAGTAGAGCGATGCCTCTAGCAGCAGCGGAGGGCGGATTGCTGCTGCTCTATCAGCAGCACTGGCGCCTCCAGTGTCGTTCCGCGCGCTGCGGAACGACAGCAGATTGCCCAACGCTGCTCCTCGTGCGTCCTTGATCTCGTCCGTAAGCTCTGAGGATGAGCGCGCGGACGCCGACCCATGCTTCCTCTGGCACCACTGGCACCACGGAACTCACCAGCACCAGGGGAACCGGCATCGGCGGCGTGGGCGAAAGTCCCACGCGCCCGGACGGGACGCTGAAGGTGACCGGGCAGTTCGCGTACGGAAGCGACCTGTGGGCGGACGACATGATCTGGGGGGCCACGCTGCGCAGTCCGCACCCCTACGCCAAGATCAACTCGATGAGCATCGGCGAGGCGCTGGCCACGGCCGGGGTGTACGCGGTGCTCACCCACGAGGACGTGCCCGGCACCAACCGGTACGGGCTGGAGCACGCCGACCAGCCGGTGCTGGCCGCAGACGTCGTCCGCTACCAGGGGGAACCGGTCGCCCTCGTGGCGGCCGACCATCCCGAGATCGCGCGGCGGGCGGCCAAGAAGATCCGGGTCGACTACGAGCCGATCCGGCCGGTGACTGACGCGGTCACGGCGCTCGAGCCGGACGCGCCAAGTCTGCATCCGGGCGGCAACCTGGTCCGCCACCTCAAGCTCCGCAAGGGCAGCCGGGAGCCCGCAGCCGACGTGATCGTCAGCGGCACCTACCGCGTCGGCATGCAAGATCAGGCGTTCCTCGGGCCGGAGGCCGGCCTCGCGGTACCCGACGGCGACGGCGGCGTGGACCTGTACGTGGCGACCCAGTGGCTGCACGTGGACCAGCGCCAAGTCTGCGCGGCCCTCGGGCTGCCCGCGGAGAAAGTCAGGCTGACGCTGGCCGGCGTGGGCGGCGCGTTCGGCGGGCGCGAGGACCTGTCGATGCAGGTACACGCCTGCCTGCTGGCGCTGCATACCGGCAAGCCGGTCAAGATGGTCTACAACCGCGAGGAGTCGTTCTTCGGCCACGTGCACCGGCATCCGGCGACCATGCACTACGAGCACGGGGCGACCCGCGACGGCCGGCTCAGCTACGTCAAGGCCGAGATCTGGCTGGACGGCGGCGCGTACGCGTCGAGTACCCCGGCGGTGGTCGGCAACGCGGGCACGATGGGCATCGGCCCGTACGTGGTGCAGAACGTGCACGTCGATGCGTACGGGGTCTACACCAACAACCCGCCCTGCGGGGCGATGCGCGGGTTCGGCTCGGTGCAGACGGCGTTCGCGTATGAGGCGCAGATGGACAAGCTGGCCGCCGCGCTCGGCCTGGACCCGGTCGAACTGCGCTGCCGGAACGCGATGTCCCTTGGCAGCGAGGCGCCGACCGGCCAGATCGTCGATAGCGCGGCCCCGGTTGCCGAACTGCTTGAGCGCGTCCAGGCGATGCCACTGCCCGGACCAGAAGGGGCACGGCCCGACCTGCGCGAGCTACCGGGCGGCGTGGCGAACACCACCCACGGGGAGGGCGTCCGCCGCGGCGTCGGGTACGCCGTGGCGTACAAGAACGTCGGGTTCTCTGAGGGCTACGACGACTACTCGACCGCGCGCGTCCGCCTCGAGGTGCTCGGCGGCGAGCCGACCGTGACCGTGCAGACCGCAGCCGCCGAGGTCGGCCAGGGGCTGGTTACGATCGAGCAGCAGATCTGCCGGACCGAGCTTGGAGTCGACAACGTGGTCAGCTACCCCAAGGACACCTCGGTCGGATCCGGGGGATCCACCTCGGCCTCGCGGCAGACCTACGTGACCGGCGGCGCGATCCAGGCGGCCTGCCAGCAGATCCGCGAGCGGGTCTTGGCCAGGACGCAGCGGCGGCTCGGCCGCACGGTGGCCGGCCTGCGGCTGCAGGACAGCGCGGTGGTGTCCGACGCCGAGGGATACCTGACGTCGCTCCGCGAGGTGCTCGGCGGCGAGGCGATCGAGGAAACCGTGCAGTGGCGGCACCGCCCGACCCAGCCCGTTGACCCGGAGACCGGGCAGGGCTTCGCCCACGTCCAGTACGCGTTCGCGGCGCACCGCGCGGTCGTGGACGTGGACACCGATCTCGGGCTCGTCAAGGTCGTGAGCCTCGACTGCGCCCAGGATGTCGGCAAGGCGATGAACCCGGATGCGGTGCTCGGGCAGATCCATGGTGGCAGCGCGCAGGGCCTGGGCCTGGCCGTCATGGAAGAGATCCAGGTACGGGACGGCCTGATCCGCAACCCGTCGTTCACCGACTACCTCATCCCGACGATCCTCGACATGCCGCCGATGCAGGTCGACGTGCTCGAGTATCCCGACCCGAGCGCGCCCTACGGGATCCGCGGGGTCGGAGAGCCGCCGACGATCTCCTCGGGACCGGCGATCGCCGCGGCGATCCGGGCCGCCACCGGGCTGGAGCTAACCCGTATCCCGATCAAGCCCGAGCACATCACCGGTACCTGACGTGCCCTCGAGTCCGGACCTGCTCGTGCGCGCGGACCAGGTCGTCACCGAAGACGGCATCGTTCCCGCCGTGGTCGCGATCACCGACGGAAAGATCAGCGCCATCCTCCCGGTGACCCCGGCGCCGGATCCGGGTGCGGCAAGCCTGGTGCAACTCGCCGCCGACGAGGTCCTGCTGCCCGGCCTGGTCGATACGCACGTGCACGTCAACGAGCCGGGACGCACCGAGTGGGAGGGTTTCGCCACGGCGACGGCGGCCGCTGCCGCCGGCGGCATCACCACGATCGCCGACATGCCGCTGAACTGCCTGCCGCCCACCACCGGCGTCGCCGCGCTCCGGCTCAAGCAGACGGCAGCCGTCGGCCAGTGCCGGGTCGACGTCGCGTTCTGGGGCGGCGCGGTCCCCGGCAACGAGCCCGACCGACCCGCCCTGCACGAGGCGGGCGTGCTCGGATTCAAGTGCTTCACCGTCGACTCGGGCGTGCCGGAATTCCCGCCGCTCGATAACGCCGCCCTGGAGCGCGCGGCCGCGCAACTGGCCGGGCTACGCGGTCTGCTGCTGGTTCACGCCGAAGATGCGCGGTCCATAGCGAAAGCCTCGCACCCTGCCAGCCGGGCGTACGCCGACTTCCTCGGCTCGCGGCCGGACGAGGCGGAGACGGCCGCCGTGGCCGGCGCGCTGGAGATCGCGCGGCGCACCGGCGTCCGGCTGCACGTCCTGCACGTTTCCAGCGCGCACGTGCTGCCGCTGCTCGCCGCGGCGCGGGCCGAGGTCCTGGCCGTCACCGCCGAGACCTGCCCGCACTACCTCGCGCTGGCGGCGGAGGACATCCCCGACTGCGCCACGCAGTTCAAGTGCTGCCCGCCGATCCGGGAGAGAGCAAACCGGGATCGGCTGTGGGAGGGCCTGCGAGCGGGAATCATCGACTGCGTGGTGTCCGATCACTCGCCGTGCCCGCCCGCGCTCAAGCGCCTCGCCGACGGCGATTTCGCCGCAGCCTGGGGCGGGATCGCGTCTATCCAGCTCGCGCTCCCCGTTGTATGGACATTCGGGAGGGAACGAGGCGTGTCCGTGGCCGATCTCGCCCGCTGGATGTCGGTGGCTCCGGCGTCGATTGCCGGCCTGCCGGACAAGGGCGGCATCGAGGTGGGGCGGGACGGCGACCTGGTGGCGTTCGCGCCCGGCGAGCGGTTCACCGTGGAGCCGGGCATGCTCGCGCACCGGCACAAGCTGACGCCGTACGACGGCACGCGGCTGGCCGGCGTGGTCCGGCGGACCTGGCTGCGCGGGCGCGAGGTCTACCCCGGCGCGGTGACCGCCCGCCCGACGGGGCGGTTGCTGGACAGGCGGGGGCTCCTGGCGGGTACGCCGTGACCAGCATTCCCGGCTTCGCAGCGCTGCCCGACCTCGCCTCGCGGGCCCTGGGCGGCAGCGTCGTGGCCGCGAACGACGACCTGTTCGCGGAGAAGGAGAACCTGGTCAAGCCCGAGCCGCCCGCGTTCGCGCCGGCCGACTACGGGCCCAGGGGCAAGGTCTACGACGGCTGGGAGACCCGCCGCAGGCGGCAGCCAGGTCACGATCACGCGATCGTCCGGCTCGGCGTGCCCGGCGTCGTGCGCGGCATCGTCGTGGATACCTCGTTCTTCGTCGGAAACTACCCGCCGGAGGTGTCGGTGGAGGCGGTCGGTGCCGACGGCTACCCCTCGCCGGACGAACTGGCCGCAATGGACTGGCAGCCGCTGGCCGAGCGAACCGGGGCCAAGGGTGACACGGCAAACTTCTACCCGGTCGCCGACTCGCGTCGCTGGACGCACGTCCGGCTTTCTATCTATCCCGACGGCGGCGTGGCCCGGTTGCGCGTGCACGGCGAGCCGGTGCCCGACCCGGCGTTCCTCGAGGGTACGGTCGACCTGACCGCGCTGGAGAACGGCGGCCAGCTGGTCGACTGCTCGGACGCGTTCTTCGGGTCGGCGATCAACCTGATCATGCCGGGAGTCGCGCGCGGCATGGCCGACGGCTGGGAGAACGCGCGCCGCCGCGACGCCGGTCACGATCACGTGACGTTCGCGCTGGCGGGCGTCGCCGTCGTGCGTGAGGTCGACATCGACACCTCTTACTTCGTCGGGAACGCGCCCGGCTCGGCCGGCGTGCTCGCCGCCACGCTCGAGCCGGCCGGGGTGGCTGCGCCGGGCGTGGTCCTGGTCGGCGGTGCCCCGTCGGTCCCGGTCGGCTTCGGCTGGCGGGAACTGCTGCCGCGAACCCGGCTGCAGCCCGACACCCGGCACCGGTTCCTGATCCGGGCCGCGCAGCCGGCCACCCACGTCAGGCTCGAGGTGTTCCCCGATGGCGGCGTGGCCAGGCTGCGCGTGCGCGGCCAGCTGACGCAGGACGGCCTGGCCGCGCTGCGCGAGCGCTACCAGGCCACCCTGCCTTAGCCGGTCAGGGCACCACCCACTGCAACGTGAACGGCGTGCTGACGTCCTGACCCTTGAGGTTCTCGCAGTACAGGTTGATGGCCGGCGTGGTCTCCTGCCCCCAGTACTCGACCAGGCAGTGGTAGTCGCGTGAATTCACGGCGCTGACCTGCACGTCGCCCCCGAGATTGCTGTTCCCCTCTGAGTTCGTCAGGACGACCTCGTAGTAGCCCGCGTAGTACTGGATGACGATCGCCTTGGCGCCGCGCGCGCTGAGATAGTCCTCAGTCGGCGCACTGATGCCGCCCTTCCCGCTGGCCAGGACGTTGGCGTCGGTGGCGTGGTTCAGGCCGAGGATGTTGTTCGCGCTGGCGTAGACGACCGTGAAAATGCGATCCTCCGCCGTGCCGGTCGGCGAGTAGCAGTGCACGAACACCTCTTCGCCGGTCTTGGTGCCCTTCCAGCTGGAGGCCAGGCAAGTCCCGCCTCCCGTATCGAACGGGGTCACCTGCACCGTCCCGTGCACGCCGCTGGACTTGGGGCCGGGGTAAATGAGCTCGTAGCTGCCGGTGCCCAGGTGCTTGACCTGGTTGACCTTGTGCGAGGAGTTGTACTCGCCGAAGCCGGTCAGCTTGTAGGACTTGTTGTCTGGGTCGATCCAGGAGTAATCGAACGCGCCCGACGGCACCGAATGCGGGTCGGTGATGGTCACGTCAAACAGCTGGCTGGTGGTGTCAAGGGTGCCGGAGGGCGTATAGCACGCCACATATACCTCTTCGGCGGTGCTGGTGCTGGTCCACTCGAGGACCGTGCACGTGTCGGCCGTGTCGTAGGACGAGACCTGAACGTCGCCGTTGAACCCGATGGACTCCAGGCCGTCGAAGGACACCAGGTAGTCGCCCGTGACCGGGTCGTTGGCGGCGATCGTCACCGCCTTGCCAGAGGTGTTATAGGCGTAGTAACTATCGCCTTCCGACCACAGGTAGCCGGCCGACGTGTTAGGGGCGATGGCCGGCGCTACCGAGGTCGTCCGAGCGCCGAGGGCGTGGCTCGGCATGAGCCTGGACACGGTCGGCCGTGGCCCCGAGGCCGCCGCGGCCGACGTCGTCACGGCCAGCGCGCCGAGCGCGGGCACCGCAAGCAGCACGCCGATGTGGATGAGCCTGCTGGCATGCATCACTGTCTGCTCCCTTTGCTTAGATGCGATTGAGGATGAGCGGGGAGGCATAGCGCTGCTCCGGGTGCGGTGGCGGGATCTGCTGGTTCCGGAGCTTCTCGCCGGAAATGACCGGCCAGTGAATGATGGCCGGCATCGGGCGGGTAGCTCAGTGGGCGCGAGGTCTCACTTCAGTCTCTGGTTTGCGTCTCCGCCGATCCGCGATGATGAGCACCGGGCCAGACGGACGAGGGCGGGACATGCAGATTCCTAGCAGGGAGCAGGTACTCGGCCTGGCGCCGGATGCCGCTGCCGCCAGGGCTGCGCCCGGGCAGGCCGTGGGGTCCAAGTGGGCCGGCCTCGGCCACGACGAGCGGGCCGCGTGGGGCGAGTGCCAGGGCAGCGGCGCGAGCCCTTACCGCTGCCAGGTCGCGCTAGGCGACTGGGCGACGCGCTGCTCATGCCCCAGCCGGAAGTTCCCCTGCAAGCACGCGCTCGGGCTCCTGCTCCTGCTCGCCGACGGCGGCGTCCCGCTGGGACCCTGCCCGGACTGGGCCGAGGAATGGCTGGCGGCGCGCGCGAGCCGCCAGCAGCACGGGCAGGCGGCCGGATCGGCCGAGGACGCCGATACGCCGAGTCGGGCGATCATCGCCAATCCGCAGGCCCGGCAGCAGCGCGCTGCCAGCCGCGACCGGAAGGTCGATGCGGGCGTAGAGGAACTCCGCCGGTGGCTCGCCGACATCAGCCGTGGCGGCTTGGCGGCAGCCCAGGCGCAGCGATGGACGTGGTGGGACCAGATGGCCAGGCGGATGATCGACGCGCAGGCGCGCGGCCTGGCCGGCTATGTCCGCCGCCTGGCCGAGATCGCGGCCACCGCCGGTCACCGCGGCGACTGGCCGGAGCGAATGCTTGACCAGCTCGGGGCCTTGCACCTGCTGTGTGAGGCGTGGACACGCCGTGACACCCTTCCGGCCGCGACCCTGCAGGCGCTCCGTACCCGCATCGGCTACACCCAGGCGGTCAGCGACGTGGCGCAGACGGGCGAGCGGCTGACCGACGTCTGGGCGGTGCTTGGACAGCGGCAAGATGACGACGGCCAGCTCAAGAGCCTGCGGCAATGGCTGTACGGCGAGGGCACCGGCACCGTCGTGACGTACCTGGCCTTCGCCGTCTCCGGTGAGTCGCTGGCGCCGGGATTGCCGCCGGGCATGAGGACGGCTGCCACCGTTGTGCTCTATCCGGGATCGCGGCCGCAACGGGTGCTGATCGAAGAGCGGGAGGACGTCGGGCGGCCGCTCGGGCGGCTGCCCGGCGCGCCGAACTGGGATCAGGCGCTGTCGCTTGCCGCGGACGTACTCGCGGTAGACCCGTGGGCCGACGTCCTGCCGCTGTCGGTCCGGGGCGTGACGATTCTTCCCCCGGCCGCCGGGCCGGCCGGTCCAGGGCCCGGCGCGTCGTGGCTCCTGCGCGACGGCGAGAGTCGTGTCATGCCCGTCCTCTCGTCGCCCGAGGTCAGGTGGAGCCTGCTCGCGATGTCGGGCGGCCGGCCCATCGACGTGGCCGGCGAATGGGACGGGTTCGGGTTCCGCCCGCAAGCCGCGGCTACGGCGGGCGGCGAGGGGCTGCTGATCGCATGAGCGGGTGGACCGAGCTTGTCGATGCGGCGCTCGTGGGAACCGGCCGCGCGAGCGTGCCGGCCGTCGGTGACGGGCTGGCGACCCTCGCCCCGGACC
>JASHUE010000374.1:0-5212 GCA_030040195.1 Streptosporangiaceae bacterium
CTGCACCCACAATGCCGGCCGGTCTCAAATGGCCGCCGCGCTCCTCGACCATGAAGCCGCCGGGCGCATCCGCGTGACCTCGGCCGGATCGCAACCGGCTGACCAGCTCAACCCCGCCGTGATAGAAGCCATGGCGGAACTCGGGATCGACATTTCGCGCGAGATCCCCAAGCGGCTCGCCGCCGGCCAGGTCCGGGCCGCCGACGTGGTGATCACCATGGGCTGCGGCGACGCCTGCCCGGTCTATCCTGGTAAGCGCTATGAGGAGTGGGAGCTGCCGGACCCGGCTGGCCTCGACATCTCGGCGGTGCGGGCGATACGCGACCAAATCCACCTGCGAGTGCGCGAGCTCATCGCTGATCTAGAGGCGTGATGCCGGTCCTCGTTTCGTGGAGACGATGTGCGCTAGCGGCCGGGCCGATTATGCGCGCCGGGCGCTTAGCCGGCAGACTAGGACCATGAGCGAGCAGACCAGCGCTGAAGTCCGCGACCACCCGAAGGTCGTCGTCGTCGGCCCGGACGGAGTCGCGGTTGAGGCCGACGCGGATGAGTCGCGCGAGCGGCCGGTAACCGAGATGGTGGAGCAGCCGGCCAAGGTCATGCGGGTTGGCAGCATGATCCGTCAGCTGCTCGAGGAGGTCAAGGCCGCCCCGCTTGACGAGAAGAGCCGGGCTCGGCTGAAGGAAATCCACACCAGCTCGATCAAGGAGCTGGAAGACGGGCTCGCGCCCGAACTCGTCGAGGAGCTGGAACGGCTGTCGTTGCCGTTCGCCGAGGACGAGGTGCCGAGCGCGGCCGAGCTCAGGGTCGCCCAGGCCCAGCTCGTCGGCTGGCTGGAGGGCCTGTTCCATGGCATCCAGACCACCTTGTTCGCCCAGCAGATGGCTGCGCGGGCTCAGCTGGAACAGATGCGCCGAGCGCTCCCGCCGGGCATGATGCCGACCATGCAGCCGAACGCCGGGCCTGAGGGCGGCGAGGAGCCCCAGCACCTGCGCGCATCCGGTCCCTACCTCTAGGCACGAACCGTAAGGTGCGCCTGCAAGCGCTACCGGCGAGCAGCGCAGCCGGCTAGTCGGGCGTCCGGCCTGCCCTGATGCCCGCAAGCCAGGCCGCGGCCTCCTCGAAGTCGGCGTCCGACTTGGCGCTGCCGGGGGCGGGCCGGACCGGGCCGCTGGTAACCGCTTCAGCCTGCGGATAGCTGCCGAGGAAGCGGACATCGCTGCAGACGCGGTGCAGGCCCATCAGCGCCTCGCCCACGCGAGCCTGGGCGACGTGGCCTTCGCAGTCGATGAAGAAGCAATACCTGCCGATGCCATCGCCGGTCGGGCGTGACTCGATCCGCGTCAGGTTCACGGTGCGGACTGCGAATTGCCCGAGTATGTCCATGAGGGCACCGGGGTGATCATCGGCTAGGAACGCGACCACGGACGTTCGGTCGGCTCCGGTCGGGGCGTCCGGAGGGCCCGGCCGGCGAACGGCGACGAACCTGGTCACGGCGTCGTCCCGGTCGTGCACGTCGGTCGCCAGCGCCACCAGGCCGTAGAGCTCAGCGGCGAATACCCCGGCCAGGGCCGCGTCAAGCTGGCCTTCTGCGACCTGCCTGGCCGCGTCGGAGTTCGAGGCGGCAGGCAGCCACTCGGCATGCGGCAAGTTGGCGCTCAGCCAGTTCCGGCACTGCGGCTGCGCGACCGGGTGTCCGCCAACTCGCTTGATCCGGGCCAGGTCGGTTCCGGGCCTGGTCAGCAGCGCGAACTCCACCGGCACCAGCACCTCGGCGCAGATCACCAGCTCGCTACCGACAGCGAGCTCGTCCAGTGTCGCGGTGACCGCGCCTTCGACCGAGCTCTCGATCGGCACCACACCCTGCTCGGCCGCGCCCGACCGGACGGCCTCAAGTGCCGCCTGGATGCTCGGGCAGTCAAGCGCGTCCGGCATCTTGTCGGCCGGCCCGGTGCGTGCATGGAGCGCGCGGACGGCCGCCTCGGTGAACGTACCGCGCGGGCCAAGGTAGGAGTACTGGTAAGTCATCACGTCATGATCGCATCGCCTGGGGGGCCCGCGCAGGCAGCACCGCCCGGATCAGCAGTACCAGGCAAACCAGCAGCACCACCGGCGTAACGCCTTCGCGCACCGCGGTCTGCAGCCAGCTCAGGCCGCCGGGCAGTGCGGTACCGGTCGCGGCTAGGTACCCGAGCGCCAGCGCGGACGTCCTGGCCAGCAGCAGCCAGTCCAACTCTGACCACGCCACCAGTGCAAGCAGCGGCCAGGCGAGCGAGTCGTACCAGGGCAGCACATAGGGCCAGGCGAAGAGCCAGGCGATGGCGAACGCTGCGGCGCACATGACGGCAAGGTCACGGAGGGGAACGGGGCTGTCAGCGGCCAGTCCGCTCAGCTGCCGATTGCCGCCCGGCGCCAGCAGGGCGCGCCCCGACCTGGTCGGGCGCCCGGCCACCTGGCGTAGCAGCAGGATCAGCAGGACGGCCGCCAGAGCGATCGCGGCAGCTTTGACCGCGTCCTCGGCTGCGCCAGCGCCCAGACCGAGCCCCAGCAACGCTCGCACCGCCCGCCAGGGTGAGGCGAATGAGGTCATGCTGCCGGCCTTCAGGCTAGGGCTCAGCGAGCTCAGGCCCCAGGCTGCCAGCGCGACGGCAGCAACCGCGGCGAAGCCTGCGGCCAGGCCGCCCGCGGCTGCGAGCAGCCGTGCCCGCTCAGGGCTCGCCCGCAGCGGGTCGCGCTGCTTCCTGAGGTTCCAGGCCAGCGCGCACGCTGTGGCCAGTCCGGCTCCAGCCAGCACCATTGAGATCTTTACCGCGAAACCCAGCCCAACTAGCGCGCCGGCGCACGCGGCCGGCAACACGGCCCTGGCCCAGCCGGGCCCGGCGAGCGAGCAGAAGGAGAACGCAGCCAGCGCCGCGATCACGAAGACGAGCGCCTGGCTGTCGATGTGCTCGCCGGCCACGACGACCAGTAGCAGGAGCGGGTTAGCCGTCCACAGCAGCGCAGCCCGCACCTGGCGGGCGCGGTCACCGCGGGCCATCCAGTGCAGGAGCAAGCCCGTGACCGCGAACGCGACGACGTTGAGTACGGACAGCACGAACACGGTCAGCCGCACCGACGTGCCGCCGATCCGGGAGGCAAGCGCTTGCCCGGCCGTGGCCAGCGCCCCGTACACCGACGGGCTGGTCTGGAACTGCCGGACGGCGCGGCCGACGGGATCACCGAGCCTGGCGAGCGCCGCCGGGGTCATGGTGTACGGGTCCCGGCCGAGAGCGGCTATCCGGCCATAAGCGGCGTAGCTGAGATGGTCAGAGGAGCCGAACGGCGGCACCAACGCCAGCGCCGCCGCCGCCAGGACGCCGAGGGCAAGCAGCACCCTGGGCGACAGCATCCAGCCGAGCCTGGCCGCCCGCATGCTCAGCCCCAAGCCGACGGTGCCGGCGGCAATCGCGGCGATTGACAGCGCGACCACCAGGTACGGGGATGGATGCACGGAGAATGACCACGGAGGCTGGCCGGAAGAGCCCGGCAGGACGGGCTCGACTAGAGACGGGCCGAGCACCGCGACCGTGAAGGTCAGCACCACGCTCACGCCGGATAGAGCCAGCCCCGCGCCGGCCCGACGTCGCTGCGTTGCGGCCTGCGCGCCCGGCCGCGCGGCGATGGCCGGCCTGGCCACCCGGTTACCTGTCAGCCGGGCCGACCTTGCTGGCCCGTTGCGCGGCCCGGCCCTTGCGCATCCGCCAGGTGCCGGGCTCGCGGACGGCGATCGCCCTGACAACATCGCGCAATTGGCGCAGCCGATGTAGCTGCGACCGCCAATCGGTCCCGGTCGCCCGATGTGAGAGCGGCACCTCAACCTCGGTGATCCGCATGCCCTTACGCCACAGGTCGATCGTCATGCCGGTCTCGACGCCCCAGCCGGGTGCGAGCGGAAGCGCGGCAGCGAACGCAGACCTGGTCAGGCAGCGCTGCCCGTTCAACGGCTGGACCGGCCGCCAGCCGGTGGCCCGCTCGATCCCCGCCCCTGCGGTCGCGGTGACGAAGCCAAATCCGCCGAGCCGGATCCTGTCCTTGAAGATGGCGATAGTCACGTCGGCGGCCCCGTTCCTGACCGGCTCGGCCAGCGGCCCGGCCTCCGCCGCACTGGCCCCGAGATCCGCATCGAGAAACAGCAGATGCCGAGGCGCGGACCCTGGATCGGCCAGCTCACCCGACTCGACCAGCCTGACCGCCTCCGCGCCAGTCTCCATCGCGGCCGCCTTACCCCGGGTACGGGCGTGCCGCACTACATGCGCGCCCGCGCTGGCCGCCTTGCCGGCCGTGTCATCATCGGAGCCGTCATCGACGACCACGACAAGATCCACCCCCGCGAGCCCACGGGCGCCGGCCACGGTAGCGCCGATCCGGTCGGCCTCGTTCTTCGCGGGGATGATGACAGCGACATCGCCTGACGGCATAGTGGCGATGCTACTGCGGACGGCCAGCTGAGCTGTGCAGCCTAGGGGATCGACCCCCGAATCCCGCCGCGGTGCATCGTCGGGGGACGACTCCCCGAATCCTCCCGCGGTGCCTACGTACCCGGAAGCGGCGCCGGCTCCTCCACGACGGTGAAGACCGACTCAAGCCCCGTCACCTGCAGCACCTTCCTGGTGGCCGATCCAGGGCTAGCGAGCTGCAACTCGCCGCCACGCTCGATAGCGTGCCGGTGAGCCGCCAGCAGGACGTTAATACCGGTCGAGTCGCAGAAGTCGACGCCGGACATGTCGACGATCAGCTTGACCTGGCCAGGAGCTAGCGCCGACATGAGCCGAGACTGCAACGTCGGCGCGGTATAAAGATCGATCTCACCCAGTACCGACATGATGGTGTGATCGCCTTGAGAGCGAGTCGTGACCTTTAGCTCCACGTCGCGCACACTACCTGGTCCGCGACGATCTCGGCTAGATGGCGGCCCTGCACGCCCTAATGGACCGTTTCTGGCCGGATCAGGGCATCTGAATCGCTCAAATCAGTCGATAGAGGAATCCCGCCCTCTTCCAGGCGCCGGCGAGCAGAAGGCCCGCACCAGGCCACGGAAGCCCTCGGCGGTACATCCGGGTGGCGCAGGCGCGCGCTCATCCCGTGCTGACAACGACCGCCAGTTGCACGTACCGTGTACCTATGCTTCGCCTCCTGATGCTGATCGCGGCAGCGATCGTTGTTATCTGGGTAG
>JASHUE010000375.1:0-2560 GCA_030040195.1 Streptosporangiaceae bacterium
GCAGCTACCCGGGCGCAACCGGAGGTCGGGCGCCATATCCGAGGCTGGAACCACCTGAACCGGTGACGCCGTGTCCGGGTCACCGGGTCGCAATCACGCGTGACAGAAGGGAAATCGCATGCGCACGCGAGCACTACAGGGGGTCCTGGCCGGGGGCGCGGCTGCGCTGGCAGCGGCGGCGGCGATAGCCGCCGCCGCCCCCGCGCAGGCCGCTTCGGCCGGGTCGCTCGACCCGTCATTCGGCACGGGCGGGGTGGTTACCGTGCCCGCCGGCTTCGGCCCAGGGACCATGCTGACCCAGTCGAACGGCACGATCCTCGTCGAGGGCGGGTTGACCAACGCGACCACCGGCGACTCCGAGTTCGCCGTCCTGAGCTACAACTCGAACGGGACGCTGAACACCAGCTTCGGAACGGACGGGCTGGCCGTGGCCAGCTTCTCCGGCGCGTCCGCCGCGCCGTCCGGCGCCTTCGTGGAGCCCGACGGCGGCATCGTGGTGGTAGGGGAGGAGGTTGTCCCGGGCGATGCGGAGGATGCCGCGGTCGCCGAGTTCAACGCGAACGGGACGCTGGACACCAGCTTCGGCAGCGGCGGCGAGGTGAGAACCTCCCTCTCGGGAGACGTCGGCCTGGACACGGTGCTGGTCGAGCCCGACGGCGACATCCTCGCCGGCGGCTCCCTCGCCGGGGCCCCCAAGGCCGCCTACCAGAACGTGCTGATCCGCTACACCCCGAGCGGGGCGCTGGACACCAGCTTCGGCAACGGCGGCTCCGTCGCGCAGCAAGTGGCTGGCAGTAACAGCATAGTCGCGCTTGGTGAAGACTCTGCTGGCGACATCTTCGTCCAGAACGATGACCCCCAGGCTGGGGACACTATCGGCGGCGGCATCGGCATCACCATCGGCGAGTACAGCCCGGCGGGAGTGCCCGACTCTACGGTGACATTCCCGTCCTCCGACACCATCACCGTCTCCTCGACCAACGGGTTCCAGCCCAACGGCACCTACGCCGGGGGCCAGATGGTCCAGGTGGATGTCGGTAGCAAGACCACGTACGACGTCCAAGTCCTGCTCGATTCGCTGCCCGCGGGGGCGGCGAGCGGGAGCTTCAGCAACGCCCCCTTCGCCTATGCCAGCGGCGACGCAGCCAACACCATAACGGGGAGCCCGTTCGTCGGGTCCAACGGCGATGTCGCCGTGGACGGGTCAACTTGCGCCACCTTCAGGCACGGCGTCTGCCAGAACGGGAACCCCTGCCTCGCGCTGCTCACCCCCACCGGGAGCCTGGACAGCGCCTTCGGTACTGACGGGGTCATCACGATCCCCGTTAGCTCCAGTGGTTCCACCGATATCGAATCGCCGACTATCCAGCCCGACGGCAACATTCTCGTCCCCATGGTGAACTTCACCACGAATGCGCAGGGCATAACGACCACCACAGCCACGATCGATCGCTTTCTCGGCTAGCCGCCCGGTGAGGGCAGTTAGTCCCAGGGGTCTCCCGTCCGCTACCTCAGGATGGGAGACCCCTGGTTCCGCTGTGCTGGAGGCGCGGTCATCCGCGGGAGCCGTACCCGGTGGTCCGTCCGGACCCAAACGAGCTCACTAGGTTATGCGGACCCGTCACGCCCCGGAGCGTTCGAGCCGACCGCGGATCGCCGTGGCCACGTCTGTATCGCCGAGATCGCTGGCGATGGCCAGCGCCTTGCGCCATGACTGGCGTGCGGCCGCGTGACGGCCACTGGCCGCGGACAGGTCACCCAGGTCGCGGAGGGCCTCGGCTTCGCCGTGCCGGTCCCCGGCCTGGCGGCAGGCGGCCAGGGCCTGCCGGTACCAGGCCCTGGCCTTGCCGGGATACCGCATCACCCGATAGGTCCGGGCCAGGTTGCTGAGGGCCGTGCGCTCGGCCCGCTGATGTCCGATCTCGCGGGCGACCTCCACCGCCTGCCGGGTACAGGCCACGGCATCGCTGGCCTGGCCGAGACCGGCATATGTCTCGCCGAGGTTGACAAGGGCGAGGCACTCCAGATACCTGCTGCCGTCGGCGCGAGCGGTGGCCAGCACCTGCTGGAAGCAGCCGAGAGCCAGGTCGAACCTGCCCAGGTCCCCGTACGTGCAGCCAATGTTGTTGATGGAGTTGGCACTTTCCCCCCATCGGTCACCGGTCTGCCCGCGGATGTCGCGCGCTTTCAGGTAGCTGTCAAGCGCTTCTTCGAGCCTGCCGAGGCCCGAGGCGGCGTGGCCGAGGCAATCCAGTGCCCACGCCTCGCCGGCGCGGTCGCCGCACCGACGGGCGGCGGCCACCCCGATCGTCGCGCACGCGAGCCAGTCGTCCCAGAGTCTGCGCAGGTCGAAGAAGCCCCGCATGGCAGTTGGAAACTTTCATGCCAGGTCGTCGTGGCCAGTCTCGGCGGCGAGCCGGAAGGCGGCGGTCAGGTTGGCGTATTCGGCGTCGCACCAGGCCAGGGCTTGCTCGTAGCCGGTCAGCGCGAGCGGGTCGGAGGCGATCTGCGCGGGCACGACGGGAGTGTGGCGGCGGTCGGGTACCAGCAGCCTGTCGGC
>JASHUE010000376.1:0-14425 GCA_030040195.1 Streptosporangiaceae bacterium
GGCCGTGTCGGAGCTGACCGCGGCCTACCAGGCTGGCCGGCTGCGCCACGAGGAATTCGACGAGCGGTCCACCAAGGCCCTGCATGCGGCCACCGGCAAGGAACTGACCGACCTGCTCACTGACCTGCCCGCCGACCGCGCCGCCGCGGATCTGGAGAAACGAGGCGCGGTCGGCGTCTTCGCCACGCGCATTGTCATGGGCGCCTCGGGCGCCGCGGCCGTCTCCCTTGGCTTCCTCGGACTGGCGAACGGCCTGAGCACGCCGGCCCCCGCCCACGTCCCCACCGCCGCGCAACGGGAGTTCGCCAGGCAAGTCCTGGCCAGCGAGGGCATCCATGTCTCGAACATCCCGGTTCAGCCCGCTGCCGTTCCCGGCTTCGACTGGGCCGGGACGATAACCCCGGCGGTCATCGCCCTACTGCTCATCGTGCTGATCGTCGTCCTGCACAAGTCCGGCCTAGACCGCCCCATAATCCGCCACAGCCGCTCGTAATCAGAAACGGGGGCAATGCCCTAGGTGCCGTCCCCGCCAGCCAGCAGCGGCCGGCGCCACCCAGCCCGGCTGGCCGTGTAGCTCTACGAGCAGGTGCATGTGCAGGTACGAAACCGTCCCGGCGATCAGGGCCAGGAGACCCACGCAGCCGATCGTCGTACGCTTGATCCAGCAGTCCGCCCGCCCGGTCACAGCGACGCTCCGAGCACCAGCTCACCGGTGATCGCGGGCACGTACGTAAGCGCTGTGTCCCCCTGGCACCGACACTCCCATCTCACTCGGCCAACGCAGCCGTGACCAGCGCGAACGGCGGAGGAAATGCGGTCGCGCCTAAGTGAGCCGGGTGCTCGGATGCATCTCACACCTGCATCTCTGCCCCACGTCGCCGCGTGCAGCTGCGGATCAGCAGGCGCCGAACCGCCGCTTGAGGCAAGCGGCGTGCCCACCGGGGAAGTCTGTCACCCCGCGCTGTGCCCGACCGGAGATGACGATCAGAGGGTCTGGCTTTCCATGATCGGACATCCTTCCGGGGGCGAACCCCTGGTGGTGGATGTCCGTCAAAACGGCGGGCTCACCCCGGGTAGCTGGCCCGCTCCGCTGGCTCGGGCTGCGGCATGCCAATATGGGCACTGAGACCGAGAGCGAGGTCATGGACGAGCGACTCTCCGACCAGGCGCGGCTGACGATCATAGGTTCGAGCCAGCAGGCCCTCGAGCTTGAGAGTCATGCCATTGGTACCGAGCACCTGCTGCTGAGCCTGCTGATCGAAGGCGACGGAGCAGCACTCAAGACGCTAGAGATGCTCGCGATCAGCCCGGAGTCAATTCGCCAGCGCCTGCTGGCCGTAGCTGTCGCGCGGCCCACGCCCTGGCGGACGATAGCCGGAACGAAATCCCCAGACGGGCACATCCCGTTCACGCCTGAGGCCCAGAAGACTATCGAGCACGCCTCACGCGAGGCACTGAAGCTTGGCCATCGCTACCTGGGCGCGGAGCACATGCTGCTCGCGCTGATCCGGGAGCGCAATGGACTCGCCGGGCGAGTGCTGGCCGACCTCGGCGCCGACCTCGACACCGCCCGCGGCTTCGTGGCCGGCCTGATAGAAGAAGACGGCGTTCCGGCTGGCATTCCGCCCGAATGGGCGCACCCGGAGCCGCGGCAACGCGCGGACGGCATGAGCCGCTGGCGGCGTAAGCGGTCACAATGACGTCGGCTGCGGCTCCCCGCTTGGCTGCCTCAGACCTCATTGATCCATGCGAACTGAACTTGCGAACCATCGCCGGAAGTTCACCACCCTGAAGCACTATTAGTCCGAATTAGCCCGTCGATACCAGCTATAGCTGCCATCCCGCCCGCGCTGAGCCGCTAAGCGGCGAGGTTCTGCACGCCGACGTTACAACCCGAGCCGTACTGCCTGACAAGCCGTCCCCGCCGGACGTCCGGTCATACATGATGCCGAATAGTGCGCATTGGAAATGCGCATGACCATGCAGGCGGTCGCATGGCTAATCGTGTCGTTGGATCGGCCGATGACAGGCGCCCGCGCGTGGCACGCGACGAGGGTGCACCGAACGCCGACTATGCGCGCCGGGCCGGCGTCTCGATGGTCAGGCTGCCCTCGCGCGGATCTTCCAGTTCGGAGTCTCAAGGGCAGGACCTTCGATCGGCTGTGCCTCAAGCCGCACAGCCTTGCTGCTGCGCTGCGGTTGACCAGCCATGTCGCGCACCTTGTCCAGGTCGGCCATTTCGGCTCTGGTCTGCTGCAGCCGGCGCAGTACTCGCTGTTGGCGGTCGTCAGATTCCAAGAGCCACACCACGGAGCTTGCGTTCTCCAGGGCGCCTCGTATGAGCGTGCACTGCCCGTGAGTGTGCAGTCGGATTTTGATGTTCGTCTGGTCCCTCTGGACCACGAGGCTTTCCTGCAGGCATCGCAGATGATTGACAGCCGCTACCATCGCCGCCCAGGCCGCATGGCTCACTTGGTGCCGGTGGGCGGCTTCGTCGTCCAGGTCGAGGTCGCTGCCGGCTCTGACGCGGGTGCTCTCGGATGGCTACTCACCGCCCCAGAGATCACTCCACTTGCGGACAGCCGCTGCGAAATCTGAGACGCAAAGGCACCAGTGATTAAAAGCGGCAGCTAAGTTGCGACGTCAAAGCTACTGCCGCGCTTAGGCAGGCTCGCGGGCGAGAGGCCAACGGTGATCCTGCGCTGCGGCCACGACCGATCGCTGTTGACTATGGCCGACCTGATCCGGTCTCGTGCCTCGCGCAGCGCGGTGTCCGGCAGTCCCACCAGCAGCAGAGCCACCAGGCCGTTCTCTATATCGGCCTCAATCTCCACGACGTGGCCCTGGACCCCGACCAGCGCGATCGCGTGCGTGCGAGCGAGCGCCATCTAGCCCACCCCGCGAACGTGCTCGATGCTGAACTGACCTGGTGCCGTCCGCAGGACACCGACGACGTCGATCCTGACCTCGTCGAACATGACGTGCTGCGTCACCAGCCACAGCGCGGCCAGGCGCCGGAGCCGCCAGGCCTTCCGTCTCGTGATCGCCTCGAGCGGTGTCCCGAACCTGACATCCGATCTGGTCTTGACCTCGCAGATGACCAGCACCCGGCCGTCGGCCGCGACGATGTCGATCTCGCCTTGCGAACAGCGCCAGTTCCGCTCGAGTATGTCCAGGCCTGCATTCCTCAGATAGTCGGCAGCCATTTGCTCGCCCTGCCGACCAAGCAGGTCCTTCGCATTCATTCCGCGCCACCTCCGACAACGACGGTGCCGGAAGCGGCAAGCTGGCCAGGGCCGCGAGCACGCCCCTGTTGGCAACCTGGGCCTGCCCGTGCTCGCGGTGGAAAGAAGTCAACGAAATTGTCGGAGGCGGCTGGTTCAATGCCGCTCCGAGTGGGCCGGAGACTGCCCGTGGGGAGCCGGTGAACGCGTCTGAAGGATAGGCGAACTAGCGCAAAGTCCTAGCAGGCGGACACCGGCGGCGGATCACGCCCTACTTTGGATCGGGAATCTCTAGATCGCTCTTGGCGAGTTCCTCGACATTGACATCCTTGAACGTGACAACACGAACATTCTTGACAAAACGTGCAGGACGGTACATATCCCAAACCCAGGCATCCTGCATGGTGACCTCGAAGAACACCTCGCCGTTCTCCGCGGTGCGAACGTTCAGGTCGACCTGGTTGGTGAGGTAGAACCGGCGCTCGGTCTCGACGACATGGCTGAAGAGACCGACGACGTCGCGATACTCGCGGTAGAGCTGGAGCTCCATCTCGGTCTCATACTTCTCGAGATCCTCCGCGCTCATGTTCTCCCCTCCGATCAGGCCCCGCGGGCCATCGCCGCGATGCCTGCCGTCGGCCAGCCATATTCTTCGATGGCGTCAACGATAGGGCCATTCTGCCCACTGCCAGGCTCGTAGCACGAGTTGGCCGCCTCGGAGTTGACCACCTCCGGGTCAGCCTCGGCAAGGAGGTGCCCGCGGACGTTTACGAACGACCGTCTGTGCTCAGGACTGGGCCCGTGCGCGGTGAGGGCGTTCATGTGACTAGGGGTCGAATATCCCTTATGTCGGGAAAACCCGTAGCCTGGATGCTCGGCGTCTAGCTCGCACATGATCGCATCTCGGGTGACCTTCGCGACCACCGACGCGGCGGCAACGCAAGCGGCCACCTGGTCGCCCTTCCACATGGCCAGGGCTGGTGCGGGCAGGCCGCGCACAGGGAAACCATCGGTCAGTACGTACCCTGGCCTGTCCCGGAGGCCAGCCAGGGCACGGCGCATCCCGGCCACGTTACAAACGTGCAGCCCGAGCCGGTCAATGTCCGCTGCCTGGATGATCACGACATTCCAGTCAAGCGCCGCATCCATCACCTGCCGATAGGCGGCGTTTCTGGCCTTGGCGGTCAGCGCCTTGGAGTCCGCCAGTTCGGTCAGCTTCCCGATCCTGGATGGCTTCAGCATGACCGCGGCCACGACCAGTGGCCCGGCGCAGGCACCTCGTCCGGCCTCGTCGATACCTGCGACCGGGGTGAGGCCCGCCCTCGTCAGCACCCGCTCGTAGCTGCTGAGCCCGCAGTCACGCCTAGGCGTGAGACCAACCGGACGGTGCTGCCCTGCGTCCATGAAGTCAACTGTGCCGGTGCCGGCGGCGCTGCCGCAACCGCTCTGCCATCCGGCGCCTGGCTTGTCTCTGTAGCCAGGTGAGCGGCACCGCGATCACCGCCCCCGCCACGAGCGGCACATACGGAGGCTCGGGCCGCACCCGGGCCCCTAGTATCTGGTTCACTGCAGCCGCACCGGTTGACTGCCCAGCCGAGGCGGACCGAGGCTTATCGATCCCTGGCTGGTCGAACGTCGAGGGAATTGGCAGGATTCGCCATTGGCTGGGCGGCCAGATAATCACGAATGCGCGGCCAATCACCTTGTTTTCCGGGATGGTCCCGCCGCCTGGATCTGACTGCCGAAGCCGGGAGTCGTCGGAGACCGCGCGATTGTCCCCCATGACCCACAGGCGGCCCGGCGGGACCACGATGTTGAACTTGATCGTTGACGGGACTGCACCCGGGTAGAGGTAGGACTGCTCGTGCAACGGCACGCCGTTGACTGTCACCAGGCCCTGGGCGTTACAGCAGACGACATGATCGCCGGGAACGCCGATAACCCGCTTGATGTAGTCCGTCTGCCCGATGGGCGTTCCAAGCAGGCCCGCGATCGAATTGAAGAGGCGCCCTAGCGTGTCGTCGTACGCGCGCACGATCGGGTTCGAGGCTGGCGTTGCCGCCGGCGGGTTCGGGTTCCAGGAGCCGTCGCCGTTGAAGACGATGATGTCGCCTGGCTCGATGCTCCGGAAGTGATAGACGAGCTTGTTGACCAGCACCTTGTCGCCAATCATCAGCGTGTCCTCCATCGAGGAGGACGGGATGAAGAAGGGCTGGACCACGAAAGTTTTGATCACCAGCGCGATCGTCAGCGCGACAATGATGAGAATGGGCAGCTCGCGCCAGGCCGACCCACGCCGCTTCCGGCGGGCGGCGCCCTCGTCCGCGTCCTCAGTTTCACCGCCGTCGTGGCGAGCGTCGGCCGTTGGCACGTCACCCGGCCCAGTCCGCCCGTCTTCCGGCTCAGGTTGCTCGTCACCCGGCGCGCGCCGGTTGTCCGGCGGCCCGGTCCGGGAATCCAGGACCTCGCCCGAGTACCTCCTGGACGCCCCGTGGCGCGGCACGTAACCCCCCGCGCCCTCGGACCTGAACGGCCTGGCGCTGTCTGTTCCCGCCGTAAATCCTGTCGCCTCGCGACCAGCCGCGGTGGAGGCACCGGGATCGGTCGCGTCCCAATCCGCCGGTGCCCTGTAGCCGTCCTTGCTGCCTGGCAGCGACACCCCGTCGGTGACACCTTCAGCACCCTGAGCGCCGGTGGCCCGATCGGGCGTGCCGTGCTCGTCGCCCATCATTGCAACGAGCCTATCGCCGCGATCGGCCCCGCGCCGCCAGCGGCGGGCGGCGCGGTAGGTCTCCGTGCTTGACTGATCGCAATGTGTTATCTCTTTGCGTGTCAACCTTTTTATCCGCTATATCGGCCTTAGCTACCGATCCTATGGGGGCCCGTCTAGCACTGCCGACGGGCACGCCGTCGCCGGAGCCGCCGCCTGGTACGGCGCTGCAGCCACGTCAGCGGCACAGCCAAGACGAGGCCCGCGGTCAGCGGCAGGTACGAGGGCTCGGGGCGCACTTGTGCGCCCAGCAGGCCGCTCGGACCGGATAGGGCGCTCTCGGCCGCGGACGTAGCGGATCCGGCTGGCTTGTCGATCCCCGCCTGGTCGAACGTCGAGGGGATGGACAGGATCCGCCACTGGCTGGGCGGCCAGACGACTACAAATGCGCGACCGATTACCTTGCTCTCCAGGATCATGCCGTTGCCAGGATCATCTTCGTGACCCCGCGAGTCGTCGGAGATGCTGCGGTGATCGCCGAGTACCCACAGGTAGCCCGGCGGGACGGTGACGTTGAAGTTCGACGGAATGCCGGCCGGCGCGGAGTCCGACGAGTTTCCTGGGTAAAGGTAGGACTGCTCATCCAGCGGCACCCCGTTGACGGTGATCAGGCCCTGGGCATTGCAGCACACGACGTGATCGCCGGGGACGCCGATGACGCGCTTGACGTAGTCGACCTGACCGAGCGGAGTACCGAACAGGCCGGCGATCGAGTTGAAGAGAGGCCGCAGAGTGTCGTCATACAGGTGCACGACCGGATCCGAGCTGACGCTGGGAGCGGCCGGCTCCGGGTTCCACGTGCCGGCGCCGTTAAAGACGACGATGTCTCCGGGCTCGATATTGCGGAAGTGATACACGAGCTTGTTGACAAGGACTTTGTCGTTGATCTGCAGCGTGTCCTGCATGGAACCGGTCGGGATCCAGAATGCCTGGACGACAAACGTCTTAATGAGCAGCGCCATCACAAGCGCCACGAGGATCAGCACCGGTAGTTCGGTCAGAAGGGACCGCCTCGAGCGACGCCGTCGAACTCCGGCGGGGCCCATGCGATCGTCAACGGGGCCGCCGGATTCGTCACGCGGCGCGCCGCCGGACGCAAAGGCCGCGCCGTCCGAGGCTGCGGCGGAAGCGGAGCCGACGCGGTGCCGATGCGGCTCCCACGGCGGCGCGAGCCAGGTGATGGTGTCGGGCTCGGCATCGGGCCCCGGCCGATTGCCAAGGCCCGGCTGCTCGTCTGATTGCATCACTCAGCCGATCACGTGTAGCACCGACACGGACATCCGGTTGTCAGGCAGGACATGCCCAGAGCCCGCTGGTCAAGTCCGGTACAGCCCGGCCGCCGCACGCACTACTTGGCCGGCGTGGTCTCGCGGCGCTCCCGGATCCTGGCGGCCTTGCCGCGCAGTTCACGGAGGTAGTAGAGCTTCGCGCGCCGGACCCGGCCGCGGGTGACGACCTCGATCTTGTCGATGGCCGGCGTGTGCACGGGAAATGTACGCTCCACGCCGACACCGTAGCTGATCTTGCGGACCGTGAAGGTCTCGCGCGCACTGCCTCCCTGCCGGCGGATGACCACGCCCTGGAAGATCTGGATCCGCGACCGGTTGCCCTCCTTGACCCGGACGTGAACCTTCAGGGTGTCGCCGGGCCGGAAGTCCGGGATATCGGAGCGGATCTGCGCCTTCTCGAGCTCAGCAATCGCGGTGTGCATCGCTGCCATTTCCTCAATAGTCATCAGCGCACGCCTGCGAACGCGCTGCGTCGGTCGGTGAATGCCGGGCGGGCACCCGGCAGCCCCCCGCGAGCGGACTGGCGGCGAGGCAGTGCCCTTTAGTGTGCCACATCTTCGCCAGTAACCGGAAAGCCAGCCTCCGAGAGCACTGAGCGATCATGATCATCCAGACTGATGCGAGGGACGCTGTCGTCGCCATCGGCGCCGTCGGGCTGCGGAAATGCCGCCCGGCGGATCAGATCGGGACGGTTCATCGCGGTCCGCCGCAGGGCCTCATCACGGCGCCACCTGGCGATGGCGCGGTGATCACCCGACAGCAGCACCGGCGGGACCTCGCGGTCGCGCCATCGCCGGGGCCTGGTGAACGACGGACCCTCGACCAGCCCTGCCATCGGCCCGCCGCCAGCGCCGAAGGAGTCGTCTGCCGCGGATTCGGCGTTGCCCAGGACGCCCGGCAGCAGCCTGCAGATCGCCTCGGTCATGACCAGCACGGCCGGCTCTCCCCCGGCCAGCACGTAATCGCCGATCGAGACCTCGTCGACGCGCAGCCGGGACCGCGCGTCGTCGGCCACCCGGCCATCGATTCCCTCGTAACGGCCGCAGGCGAAGATCATCCACGGCTCGGCGGCGTACGCGACGGCCCGCTGCTGGGTGAACGGGACTCCTGACGGCGTAGGAATGACGAGCAACGGCGGCTGGGCCTGACCGGCCGCCCCTGGCTGACCTGCGGCCCCTGGCTGACCGGCGGCCCCTGGCTGACCGGCGGCCCCTGGCTGACCTGCGGCCCCTGGCTGGCCGGCCGCGCCTGACCGAGCCTGCCTGGCCGCATCCTCGCCACCATACCCCGTGACCGCATCGAGCGCCTCGCCCCACGGTTCGGGCTTCATGACCATGCCGGGCCCACCGCCGAACGGCGCATCGTCCACGGTGTGATGAACGTCATAAGTCCAGCGCCGCAAGTCGTGGACAGCGAACGTGATCACACCGCGCTCGGCTGCCTTGCCGATGAGCGAAACGCCGAGCGGCCCGAAGTACTCGGGAAAGATCGTGACGATATCGATCCGCACTGGAATAACCCTCCGGCCTAGAGCGCGGCCTCGGGATCGAGCAGGCCGGCCGGCGGGTCGATCACCAGCCGCCCTGCCTCCAGGTCCACCACCGGCACCAGCTCGGCCACGAACGGCACCATGATCTCGTTGCCTGCGCGCTTGCCCGACCCGGCAACGACCAGCAGATCCTGCCCGTAGTGCAGCACGTCGGCTACCTCGCCCACATGCTCGCCATCCGGACCGATCACGGCAAGCCCGATCAGCTGGTGATCCCGGAACTCGTCAGGGCTGCCGATGTCCTCGAGATCCGCCGAGTCGACGACCAGCATGACGCCGCGCAGCTGGTCAGCCTGGTCGCGGTCGGCTACCCCGTCGAATGACAGCAGGAGCCTGCCCGAGTGCCAGCGGGCACGGGTGACCGTGAGCGGCCCGGCAGCCTCGGGCTCTGTGGCCAGGACGACGCCCGGAGCCAGTCGCACGTCAGGGTCGTCGGTGCGTACCTCGATCGCCAGGTCCCCGCGGACGCCATGCGGCCTGATGATCCGGCCGACAACAAGCTGCATGGCAGCTATCGGTTCTCGTCGGTATCCAGCAGGTCGACACGCACGTAGTTGTTGCCTGCCAGCGAACCGATTACGGTCCTCAAGGCCCTGGCGGTCCGCCCGCCGCGACCGATGACCTTACCGAGATCGTCTGGGTGCACGCGCACTTCAAGCACGCGTCCCCGCCGAAGTCCGCGACTGCCGACGCGCACGTCGTCAGGGTGCTCGACGATGCCCCTGACCAGATGCTCCAGGGCCTCCTCGAGCACGTCAGGCTCCGTCGCCTGCCGACTCGGTGCCGCCTTCCGCCGCCGGTTCGGCGTTGGCAGCCGCGTCCGCGCTGGCAGTCGCCTCGTTTGCATCAGCAGCCGGCGCGTCAGGAGCGGGCGCCTCAGCAGGCGGCGGCTCGGCAGCCGGCGGCTCGGCAGCCGGCGCTTCGGTGGCCCCCGCTTCAGAAGCCTGCGCTCCGGAGTCCTCTGCGGCGGTGGACTCGGTCGCCGCGCCGGAATCCTTCGAAGCGGCGTCGGACTTCCTGCTCCGAGTCGGCCTCTCCGACTTGGCCGCCTTGGCGTCCGCGGCCTTGCCGTCACCCGCCTTGGCGTCCGCGGCCTTGCCATCGCCCGCCTTGGCGTCCGCGGCCCTGCCTCTGCCCTTGGTCTTAGTGCCGCTGTCCTGCAGCGACTCGGCGACCGCAGCGGCAAAGGCCACCTTCTTGTCTGCCCTCGGCTCGGCGGTGCGCAGCGTGCCCTCGGCGCCAGCGAGGCCCTTGAACTTCTGCCAGTCGCCCGTTACCTCAAGGAGCTTCCTGACCGGATCGGTGGGCTGGGCGCCCACGGACAGCCAGTGCTGAGCCCGCTCCGAGTCAACCTCGATGAGCGACGGCTCTGCCTTCGGGTGGTACTTGCCGATCTCCTCGATCGCGCGCCCGTCCCGCTTGGTGCGGGCGTCGGCGACAACAATCCGGTAGTACGGTGCGCGGATCTTGCCCAGGCGCTTCAACTTGATCTTTACAGCCACGGCTGTGGTCTTCTCCCAGCGGATTGGTTTCGGGCAACGGGCGTTCCGGGTGAGGACCGGACGAGCCGCCGCCCAGATGGTTCCGGCTCAGCGAGTTAGAGAGGGCCTCGCGCGACCGAGCATAGCGGTCACATTCTGCCAGACGCGGTCTGCCGGAGCGTAATCCCGGGCAACCCCGGCCGGTCAGAAACCGGCTTATCGGGCTTTCTTGCCCGGCTTCCCGCGGAAGCCCGGAGGGAGGCTGGAGGGCTTGGCGCCGAAACCGCCCGGGCCCATCGGAGGGAGCTTGACGGAGCCGTCACCCAGGCCCGGAATTGCCGAAAAGCCACCTGGGACACCACCGGCTCCTGGCATGCCGCCCCCGGCCGGCCCGCCCAGCCCGGCCGACCCGTCCGATCCGGCCTGCTCGAGCCCCGGCTGACGTCCCGCCGGACGGCCTGCCTGGCCACCCGAGCCGGCGGTGCGCCTCCCGGAACCAGGCGGCCTGCCGCCGCCCTTGCCCTTCTTCTTGGTCTTGCCCCGGCTCTTCTGGGCGCGGCGCATGCCGGGCAAGCCGGGCATACTGCCAATCATCTGCTTCATCACCTTCTGGCTCTCCAGGAAGCGGACGATCAGCGAATTGACCTCGCCAACGGTCACGCCGGACCCGGCGGCGATCCTGGCCCGACGCGACCCGTTGATGATCTTGGGGTTCCTGCGCTCCTCGACCGTCATCGAGTTCACGATCGCGACCGCCCGGTCCAGGTCCTTGTCGTCAACCTGACTGAGCATCTCGCGGTTCTGCGCGGCTCCCGGCAGCATCCCGAGCAGGTTGCTGATCGGCCCTAGCTTGCGCACCATGGCCAGCTGCTCGACAAAGTCCTCAAGCGTGATGCCCTCGCCCGAGGCCAGCCTGGTCGCCATGTCGGCGGCCTGCTCCTGGTCGAAGGTCCGCTCCGCCTGCTCGATCAGCGTCAGGACGTCACCGAGATCGAGGATCCGCGAGGCCATCCGATCCGGATGGAAGACGTCGAAGTCCTGGAGCTTCTCACCGGTGGAGGCGAACATGACCGGCCGGCCGGTGAGCTGCGCGATGGACAGCGCCGCGCCACCACGTGCGTCGCCGTCCAGCTTGGTCAGCACGACGCCGTCGTAACCGACTCCGTCGAGGAATGCCTGCGCGGTCGTCACGGCGTCCTGGCCGATCATCGCGTCGACGACGAAGAGGATCTCGTCGGGGTCGACCACATCCCTGATGTCGGCGGCCTGCTGCATCATTTCCTGGTCGATGCCCAGCCGGCCGGCGGTGTCGATGATCACGACGTTGTGCAGCTTGTGCCGGGCCTCCGCGATGGCCAATTCCGAGGCCTGGACCGGGTCGCCGACGCCGCTACCGCGGAACGGGGCAAACACGGGAACGCCGGCTTGCGAGCCAAGCACTTCCAGCTGCTCAACGGCGTTCGGGCGCTGCAGGTCGGCGGCCACCAGCAGTGGGGTGTTCCCCTGGGACTTCAGCCACAGCGCGAGCTTGGCCGCCAGGGATGTCTTACCTGAGCCCTGCAGCCCGGCCAGCATGATCACGGTAGGCGGGTTCTTGGCGAATCGCAGGCGCCTGGCCTCGCCGCCGAGGATCTCAATCAGCTCCTCGTTGACGATCTTGATGACTTGCTGGGCCGGGTTCAGTGCCTCCGACACCTCGGCGCCCATCGCCCGCTCGCGCACGTTCGCGATGAACTCGCGCACGACCGGCAGCGCGACATCCGCCTCCAGCAAGGCGATCCTGATCTCGCGGCAGGTCGCGTCAATGTCGGCCGCCGACAGCCGTCCGCGGCCGCGCAGCGACGAGAAGACTTGAGTCAGTCGATCGGAGAGGGTCTCGAACACGTCGGGTTGCCGTCCTTGTTGCTGGCTGGCGCCGCACAGGCCCCCAGGCACCGCGGATCGCCAGATCTGTCCTTCCAGGCTATCGGAGCAGGCGCTGCACGCAGGCCGACCGGGCTCAGGGCCGACCAGACCCCGCCACACGCCGACGAGCCGTCCGCCAGCCGCGAGATCGGCCGCCGGCGAGACCGGGTGACTTATGGTGAAATGCGTAAAGTCCTAGCCGATCCGCTTCTGTCGGTTTACTGCGGTGACGCGGGAATGCGACGGTGTCCGCATGGCAGGCCGCGCAGGGCGCTGCGTCGTAGGCTTGCGCCATGGCCAACCCGGTTGTTCACTTCGAGATCCTGGGCAACGAGGGAAGCGAACTGATCGACTTCTACCGCGACGTCTTCGGGTGGCCTCTGCAGAACCACCCGATCCCGGGCTGGCCGAGCTACGCGATCATGCAGCCAGCCGAGGGCATCGGCGGGGCCGTGGGAAGTGCGGACGCCGCCCCGAACGGTGCTGTGCTCGTCTACGTCGAGGTCGACGACCTTGACGAGACCCTGAATCGCGCCGTCGGCCGGGGGGCGAGCGTGGCGCTACCGGTGACCTCAGTCGCTGGCACAGAGTTGAAGGTCGCCTGGCTGCGGGATCCGCAAGGCAACCTAGTCGGGTTGGTCCGGCCGTCGGAACACGACCAGCCGATTCCGTTAGTCGCCGAGAAGGGCATCCACGAAGACCTCGGCGTCGAAGAACGCTAGGTCGTCCGGGCCCTCGCCCAGGCCAACCAGCTTCACCGGCACGCCGAGCTCGCGCTGGACCGCGACAACGATGCCGCCCTTCGCGGTGCCGTCCAGCTTGGTCAGGATGATGCCGGTGATGTCGACCACCTCAGCGAACACGCGCGCCTGGCGCAGCCCGTTCTGCCCGGTGGTGGCGTCGAGCACCAGCAGCACCTCGTCCACGGTGCCGTGCTTCTCGATGACACGCTTGATCTTGCCGAGCTCATCCATCAGCCCGGCCTTGGTGTGCAGTCGCCCGGCCGTGTCCACGATCACGGTGTCCACGCCGCGCTCGATCCCGACGTTCACCGCCTCGAAGGCGACGCTGGCCGGGTCGGCCCCTTCTCGCTCTGACCTGACAACGTCGGCCCCAACCCGCTCGCCCCACGTCTGCAGCTGATCGGCCGCGGCCGCGCGGAACGTGTCGGCCGCTCCAAGCACCACCTTCCGGCCGTCACCGATCAGGGCCCGCGCCAGCTTCCCGCACGCGGTGGTCTTGCCCGTACCGTTGACGCCGACGACCAGGACCACCGACGGGCGGTCCCCGTGCCTGGCGACATGCAGCGTGCGGTCCATGTCCTGGCCGATCATCTCGATCAGATCGGCTCGCAGCAGCCCGCGGACCCGCGCCGGGTCGCTCGTGCCCTCCACCTTGGACTCGGTACGCAGTTGCTGGACGAGCTGCCGCGCCGGCCCGACGCCCATGTCAGCCGTGATGAGCGTGTCCTCGATGTCCTCCCAGGTCTGCTCGTCGAGCTTGCCGGAAGACAGCAGGTTCAGCAGCACGGTGCCGAATCCCGTATGCGACCTGGCCAGCCGTCCGCGCAGCCTGGCCAGGCGCCCGGCCGACGGCGGTGGCTTCTCGATAATCTCCGACGGCGCGGGCTCGATCTCCACGACGTCCGGTTCCAGGAGGATCTCGGCCTCGGGCGGGGCGAGCATGTCGGTCGCGCCGTGGGCCGCCTGCGGCCGCTCCAGCGTCGCCGTACCGCCCTGGCGCTCAGCGCTGGCAAGCTTTCGCTGTCGGCGACCGCGCAGATACGGAACGAGGCCGGCCGTGCCGCCGCCAGCCACGACGAACGCGATGACGGCGTAGATGATGTCTTGTTCCATGGCGCAACTAGTCTCGCAGACGCGCGGCCGTGCACCAGCACGTGGCTCACAAGCAGGCAGCCCGGCCGTGCGCGGCGATGCCGGAACTTGAGGAGAGGCTAGACGGCCTCGCGCTCACGCAGGCGCTGGCTGATCACGTTCGAGACGCCGTCGCCGCGCATGCTGATGCCGTACAGCGTGTCGGCAACTTCCATCGTCCGCTTCTGGTGCGTGACGATGATCAGCTGGGACACATCGCGCAGCTCGGCCAGGATTTCGAGCAGGCGCTGCAGGTTGGTGTCGTCGAGCGCCGCCTCCACCTCGTCCAGCACGTAGAACGGCGATGGCCTGGCCTTGAAAATAGCGACCAGG
>JASHUE010000377.1:0-4964 GCA_030040195.1 Streptosporangiaceae bacterium
GGCGTCGGGGACCGTGGAAAGCGTCTCGTGCACGGCCTCGTCACTCACCACGTCGGTCAGGCCGTCAGAGCACAGCAGGTACCGGTCGCCGAGGATGGCCTTGTGCATGTTGAGGTCGGGATCGACGTCCGTGCTGCCCTGCAGGGCACGCATGATCAGTGACCGCTGCGGGTGGGTCGCCGCGGCGGCCGGGCTCAGCCGGCCTTCATCGACCAGGGACTGGATGAGCGTGTGATCCCTGGTGATCTGGTACAGGTCGCCATCGCGGAGCAGGTACGCGCGGGAATCGCCGATGTGGCAGATCGCGACCTCGTCACCGGCCCAGAGCAGGGCGGTCAGGGTCGTCCCCATGCCCTCGGTGGCGGGGTCGGCCATGCTCATCTCGTGCAGGGTGCTGCGCGCCGACGCGACCGCCGAGGCCAGGGCGCCGAGCATCTCGCTCTGGCCGGTGAGGCCCTGCCGGTCAAGAGGCGCGATCGCGGAGATGGCGACCGCGCTGGCGACCTCGCCCGCCGCGTGCCCGCCCATGCCGTCGGCGATCGCCAGCAGGCGCGGCCCGGCGTAGGCGGAGTCCTCATTGCCCTCGCGCAGCAAGCCGACATCGGACTGGAGCGCGTAATGCAGTGCGAGAGTCATCTGCGCAGCTCCAGTACGGTTTTGCCGATTCGGATCGGGACGCCCACCGGGACGGGGGTGGGCCCGGTGACCTTCTGCCTGTCCAGGTACGTGCCGTTGGTTGAGCCAAGATCCTCTACGAGCCATTGGCCATCTTGGGGGAAGAGCCGGGCATGTCGGGTAGAAGCGTAGTCGTCGCTGAGCACGAGCGTAGCGTCACCGGCTCGGCCAATGGTGATTTGCTGGTCAGTGAGGCCCAGACTGGTACCGGCCAGGGATCCGGCGGTCACGAGCAGGTGCTGAGGCATCTGGCGGGACGCTCGCGCGGGCTTCGCCCTTGCCCGCGGCGCGGTGGCCCGCGGGGGCGGCACCGGTTGGGGCACCGTCTCGGCCCGGCGGCGGCTCGATCGCGACGACTGACCGAACAGGTCGGTCCTGATGACGCCAACGGCAGCGATGACGAACAGCCAGAGGACGGCCAGGAACCCAATCCTGATCAGTGTCAGCTCGAGCGAGTTCATTCCGGTCTGAGTCCTTGGCTGCTTGACGCCTATTGTCGTATATCGGAAGTTCTATCTGGTTTCGGACGAATGGAACGCCGGATGCGGCCCGTTCCCGTGCGGTAGGTCAGTAAATACTGTCCCGTCGGAACACCAGGGTGGTCCGGCCCAGCGTCACCCTGGTCCCGTCGGTCAGCGCCACACGGCGTACTGGCTGCCCGTTGACGAACGTCCCATTCGTCGAGCCCAGGTCCACCAGCACCACCTCGCCGTCTTCCACCCGGATCTCCGCGTGGTGCCTCGACACCCCGGGGTCAACGAGACGCAGATCACAGTCGGTGCCGCGGCCCAGGATGATCAGTGGCGTCGTGATCTCGTAGGTGCGCTGCGTGCTGCCATCCGGGCCGGGCTCCGAGCCCGATACCAGTAGCCGGGGCTTGCCGTGGAAGGCACCAGAGGGCTGCGGCAGGTCGCTGGCGGGGCGTCGGATCTCGCCGTCTTCGACCGTCGTGCCCCTGATCACGCCGGACAGGATCCGGAACGTGCCGGTCGTCAGGTCGGGCACGCCCGCGAAGCGCATCCGGACGGGTCCGACGAACGAGTAGCCCTGCTCCTTGGCGTATTCGCGGGCCAATGTCGCAAGTTCGATCCCCAGGTTGTCGGCGTAGACATCCAGGCGCTCGTAGTCGTCCTGAGCGACCTCCACGACGAAGTCGTTCGGCACTAGAGTCCGGCCTTGGGCCACTATCGCCGCCCGGTCGTCCATCTCACGCTGGATGGCGCTGGCTACCTCGACCGGCTGAAGCTCCGACTTGAAGGCACGTGCGAAGGCACCCTCGACCATCCCCTCGAGTCGATGCTCGAAGCGCTGCAGCACTCCCACCCTGGTGCCTCCTCTCCCGGCCCGTATCCGATCGTATCGGCGATGTAGGGCTGGTTGCGGTCGTGCTAACCTGACTGCTGCCCAGGGCGGGTGGCGGAACGGCAGACGCGCACGGTTCAGGTCCGTGTGTCCGAGAGGACGTGAGGGTTCAAATCCCTCCTCGCCCACTTCCGCTATTCATGCGCCTGCGGGCAGCCGTTTCAGAGCACTGGCCGCAGCTTAGGCGAAGCTTAGGCGCCCGATGACCTGCTTGTCACCGAGATCGCCTTGTCACCGGGATCAACCGGCCTCTGGCGGTCTGGCAGCATGTTCCGCGTGACAGTGGCCGAGCTCATTAGCCGGGCTGAGGACGTGGCCAATCGCATCTTGTTTCGCGCTGCTATGCAAGTGGAAGCGGCCGATGCGGTGCCCGTGGCCCACCTCGACGCGCTGGCCGCCGCCGGCCTGTACGGGCTCGGCGGGCCATCGTGGGCCGGAGGCCAGGACGCCAGCCAGGCCACGTTCTGTAACGTGATCGAGATCATGGCGGGCGGCTGCCTGAGCACCGCGTTTGTCTGGCTGCAGCACCACGGCGCGGTCCGGGCGCTCGCGGCCAGCGGAAACGAGGGGCTGCGGTCGTGCTGGCTGGAGCGGCTCTGCCGCGGAGAGCGCCGGGCGGGCGTCGCGCTTGGCGGGGCCCGGCCAGGGCCGCCGCTCCTGCGCGCGCGGCCGGTCGACGGCGGCTACGTCCTGGACGGAACGGCACCGTGGGTCACCGGCTGGAACCGGGTGGACGTCATCTACACGCTGGCCAGGCTGCCGGACGACCGGCTGGTAGCGGCGCTGGTGCCGGCCACGACTGGCCCGCAGCTGGCGGCGCAGCGGCTCAGCCTGGTCGCGGTGAATGCGAGCTGGACCGTCGAGCTGAGCTTTGCCGGGTACGTCGTGCCCGACACCATGGTCTGCTCGGTCTTCCCGCAGGCCGATTTCCTGGCCGGGGACGCCGAGGGGCTGCGGCCCAACGGGTCGCTGTCGCTCGGCGTTGCCGCCAGGTCCTGCCGGCTGATCGGCCCTAGTCCGCTCGACGCCGAGCTGGTCAGGCGGCGCGAGCGGCTGGATCAAGCCGACGCGGCCTCGATGCCGGGCGCCCGGGCAGCCGCCAGCCAGTTCGCCTTCCAGGCCGCCGGCGCGGCGGTGGCGGCAGCGGGCAGCACCGCCATCCTGACCGACCAGCACCCTCAGCGGCTGGCCAGGGAGGCCCTGTTCCTGCTCGTCTTCGGATCCCGGCCAGCCATCAAGGAGAACCTCACCGAGCTGCTCCGCGCGGTTCCGCGCACACAGCGATGAGGTTCCGGCCGCAGACCTTCCCCGAGGTGGTGGATCTGATGGCCAAGTGGCGGGATTAGGCCGCGGGAGCAGGCACAATCGATATCGTGCCGGAACTGCCCGAAGTGGAGGCGCTTGCCGCCGATCTGCGCGAGCGCGCCGTCGGCCGGGTCATCGATCAGGCCTTCGTCGCCGAGTTCTCGGTGCTGAAGACCTATGATCCGCCGCTGAGCGCGCTACGTGGTGCCACCCTGTCCGGCACCTCGCGGCGCGGAAAGTTTCTCGACCTGGCCGCCGAACCCGCCGATGGCGGCCCGGTCTTGCATCTAGTCGCCCACCTGGCCAGGGCCGGCTGGCTGCGCTGGCGCGAGTCGCTGCCCGAGCAGCCGCCCCGGCCGGGCAAGGGGCCGCTGGCATTCCGGCTGCGGTTCACCGACGGCACGGGCTTTGACCTGACCGAGGCCGGATCGCACAAGAGGCTCGCGGTCTACCTGGTCAGGGACATCGCGGAGATCCCGAACGTTGCCTCGCTCGGGCCGGAGCCGCTCGATCCCGGCTTTACCGCGCAGGCGCTCGGCGACATCCTCGCGGGACGCCGCACTCAGATCAAGGGCGTGCTGAGGGACCAGAAACTGATCGCCGGCATCGGGAACGCCTACTCCGATGAGGTCCTGCACGCGGCCAAGATGTCACCGTTCCGGCTGGCGTCGAGCTTGTCCGCCGACGAGGTGGAGGCGCTGCACGCCGTGATCGTCGGCACCCTGCGCGAGGCGATTGGCCGCTCCGACGGCCTGGCCGCCAGTGACCTGAAGAAGGAAAAGAAGGCGGGCCTGCGCGTGCACGGCCGGACCGGCGAAGTGTGCCCGGTGTGCGGTGACACGGTCCGCGAGGTCTCGTTTGCCGACTCGACCCTGCAGTACTGCCCCACCTGCCAGACCGGTGGCAAGCCGCTCGCAGATCGGCGGATGTCTCGGCTCCTGAAGTAGGCCGCCCCGCTAGTTGAAAATCTGGTGCAGCTGGCTCCAGCGGCTCAGGTCACAGCCGCCGTCGACAATCGACTCGTGTACCGGCCTGCCAAACCACGTGCCGTAGACGAGATAGCTGGCCGCGTTGGCCATGATCATCGGGCACATGACCCTGACATTCGAGGGCTGCAAGATCGTCTTGTGCGCGATCAGCTGGCTGCAAGCGGCGGCGGGATCCGGCTCGGTTCCGCCCGCCGGGTCGCACCGCAAGGTCCAGCGGTGGACGCGTCCCGGAGCGGTCGTGACAATCGTGAGCGACGCCTTGGCGGCCGCGGTTGTAGTTGCCGGTGAATGCGTGCTGCCCGAGGGCGAGGCGCTTCCTGGTGCAGCGGTGCTACCGCAGGCGGCAGCGAGCACCCCGCACGCGGACAGCAGGCCGCAGGCCAGAACCTTCTGGAACCGAGGCTGTGCCGGGCGAAGTTGTGGCGTCATGGCCATTGGACGTGCACTCTCTCCTGCCGGTTCCGGCCGTGCCAGGCCGACTGGCGGGCCGCGCTGCTGTCGGCGTTCTGGCACAGTACGCGACCGCTGGGTCCCTAGGCTACCGTCGGCTTTGCGCCTTCTGTGATCGCACATCGCCTGGTAATGGGACCATGGGCCAGTGGGGTGGAGGCTCTCAGTTGCGCAGCGTGACCG
>JASHUE010000378.1:0-3736 GCA_030040195.1 Streptosporangiaceae bacterium
ATGACGGCGCCGTCGCGCAGCGCCACCCACGTCCACTCGGGGCGGTACTGCCCGAGGGACGCCCTATCGGCATACCGCTCGCCGGCCGCAGCGTATCCCACCAGGCCGGGATCGTTGAGCGATTCGAACAGAGACTCTTCGCCTGCCACCAGCGGGCGGATAACCAGGTCTGTCACGGGAAATGCCTCCGGGGATGAGGTGCGCTCCCCGGAATCAGCTCCTCGGCATCCTCTCGGCGAGGCGGGGACACGCGGACGATGTCGTGACCACGGCTACCACCCCTTTCACCAGTAGAGGACGCGCTGGTATGGTAGCGCACTCGCGGGGCGCCTGCCAGCGGGCCCCGCAGGGCCAGCCCCGCAGGTCACGCGGCCGGGCCGCGGCTGAAGCGCAGGCCCTCGAAGGTGCCCGAGGCGCGCCACTGCTCGATGTACCGGAAGTAGGCCGCGGCGCCGCGGGAGTACCCGCCGAACAGCGAGTGCGGTCCGGGCTCGTGGCCCTCGTTGTTGTAATAACCGGGGGTGCACTGGCCCAGGAACGACGTCATTACCGGGTTGGGCGCCAGCTGCTCGATCCAGGCGTCCTCCGCTTCGCTGGTCGGCTCGACCACGTCGAAACCGCCGCTGATCGCGTGTGCGATGACCGCCGCGACGGTCTTGGCCGAGTCGGTCAGGTTGTGCGGGACGTTGGGCAGGAAGTTGGCTCCCTGGCCGAGCTGGACAAAGAAGACGTTGGGGAAGTTGTGCACGTGGACCCCGTGCAGGCTGCGCATCCCGGCCGACCAGTAGTCAGAGAGCCTGACTCCGTCCCGGCCGGTCACGTCGAAGCCGCTGCGCCGCGTGGGCTCGGTCCCGACCTCGAAGCCTGATGCGTAGATGATGCAGTCGACCGGATACTCGACGCCGGCCACCACGACCCCGGCCGGCGTGATCCACTCCACTCCCCTGCCGTCAGTGTCGATCAGGTGGACCGACGGCAGGTTGTACGCGTCGAGGTACTCGTCGTGGAAGCACGGCCGCTTGCACAGCTGGCGGTACCAGGCCTTGAGGTGCTCGGCCGTCGCCGCGTCGGCGACGATCGTGTCGACCCTGGACCGGATTTCGCTCATCTTCTCGAAGTCGGCGATCTCGAAGTCGGCCAGCAGTTCCTGGAAGCTCGCTGGGGTCAAGCGCGGCGCCGCAATCCGGCCGCGTATCCGCTTGGCCAGGTCCGTCCAGCCGTCGTCGATCAGGTCCTCGGCGGGGAACTCGCCCGCCGTCATGTTGGCGACGAAGTTGTCCAGCCACCGCTGCTGCCATCCCGGCGTGGCCACCTGGGCGAACCACTCCGGATCGACCGGCCGGTTGCCCCGCGTGTCGACCGACGACGGCGTCCGCTGGAACACGAACAGCTCTCGGCAGGCCGCGGCGAGATGCGGAACGCACTGGACCGCGGTCGCGCCCGTTCCGATGATCGCCACGCGCTTGTCGGCCAGCCGGTCCAGCGGCGCTCCGGCCGGATCGCCGCCGGTATAGGCGTAGTCCCACCGGCTGGTGTGGAACGAGTGCCCGGCGAACGTCTCGATGCCGGGGATGCCCGGCAGCTTCGGCACGTGCAGCGGGCCCGTTCCCGTGGCGATGAACTGCGCGGTGAACTCATCTCCCCGGTCGGTACGCACGATCCAGCGGCAGCCAGGCGCGTCCCACTCCAGGTCGGTGACCTGGGTGTGGAACAGCGCACTCTCGTCCAGCCCGTAGTGCTTGGCGATCCGGTTGCAGTGCTCGAGGATCTCCGCGGCGTGCGCGTACCGCTCTGAGGGCATGTGCCCGGTCTCCTCCAGCAGCGGCATGTAGATCATCGCGGCGGTGTCGCACTGCGCCCCTGGGTAGCGGTTCCAGTACCAGGTACCGCCGAAGCCGCCGCCCTTCTCGACGATGCGCACGTCGTCGATCCCGGCCTCCTTGAGCCTGGCCCCGGTGACGAGGCCCGCGAATCCCCCGCCGATGAAAGCGACCGTCACGTGGTCATGCTTGGCGTCTCGCTCGACCCGCTCGGTATACGGGTCATCGAGCAGCCTCGCGAACTGCCCCTTCAGCGCCAGGTACTGGTCGTTGCCGTCGGGACGGAGCCGCTTGGCTCTCTCCTGCGCGTACCGGCGGCGCAGCGCCGCGTAGTCAGCTTCGGTCACGGGTCATGTCTCCGGAAGTCCACGTCAAAGGCCTCGTACCTGGCATTACCCGGAAGTCACTCACAGCGGCGCGCCCGCCGTCAAGGTTCCAGCGCCTCGGGCAGCGAGCAGAGCATTTGGGTGCGCTTCCGAATCATCAGAACCAGGTGATGACCCTTCACCTGCCGGGCGGAAACCATGGCCACGTAGCCACGCTCCCATACCGCAGAGACGTGGCCAGACTCAAGGGAGAAGCCGTGATCTCACCACAGTCCGGCGCACAGGCAGGCAGGTCGGCGCCCCGCCTTGCGGCCATTTCTCACCGCCGCCGGTGGATGTCATGAGCGCGAAAGTAGCGATCGTGGCCGGTGCTGGCGGTCCGCTCGGTCACGCGACGACCGCAACGCTCCTCGATGGCGGCCTCACGGTGGTGGCGGTCGACCGGAACGAGCAGGAGATGCGGGACCTGCCCGGCAGTGTCCGCCGCGAGGTGGCCGACCCTACTGACCCGGCAGCGGCGAAAGGCCTCATCGACACGATTGTCGGTCATGCCGGGCCCCCGGACGTGCTCGTCAACACCATCGGCGCCTTCAGACAGGGAAACGCGCTCACCACCTCCCCCGAGGCTTTGCGGCTGATGTTCGACGTGAACGTGGGACCCGCGCTGTGGCTGAGCCAGGCGGTAGCGCCACACATGCAGCAGCGGGGCTCAGGTGCCATCGTGCACGTAACCGCCCGTCCCGGGATCGAGCCGACCGGCGGCATGGCGGCCTACAGCGCGAGCAAAGCTGCTCTGGTCCACCTGACACGCGTCCTTGATGTGGAGTGGCGGCCCTACGGGATCCGGGTGAACGCGGTCGCACCGCAACTTCTCGACACTCCGACAAACCGGGGCATCTTTGCGCCGGAGGTGATGAAGCAGGCGGTCGCGCCTTCCGCCATCGCCGGCGTGATCGCATTCCTGGTCAGTGACGCGGCGGCACCGGTCAGCGGAGCCATCCTGCCGGCCTACGGCGTATGACCAGTGGGCCGTCGTCGATTCCGTCGGCGCCGTCAGTCGTGAGGAGTGAGCGTGCGGCCTGCGCTCGCTAGCATGACGGAGCGGAGTCACGGTGATGTCGGGAGCGCAGTGAGGAGCCAACCGGCGCTGGCCGCAGCGCTCGCCGCGCTGCGATGCCCGGTCTGCGCGGGTCGGCTCGCGCAGCAGGGCCAGGAACTTCGCTGCGAGCACGGGCACTGTTTCGACATCGCCAGGCAGGGCTATGTCAACCTCGCGGTCGGCGCCCGTCCGGTGGCGAACGCCGACGCGTCTGCGATGGTCGCCGCCCGCTCCCGGTTCCTGAACCGCGGCCACTATGCGCCGATCGCTGCCGCCCTCACCTCGCTCGCGCTCAGCGCCGGGCCGGGCTGCGCGGCGGAGGGCGTCGTGCTCGACCTCGCCGGCGGTACCGGCTACTACCTGTCTGCTGTGCTCGAGGCGCTGCCGGGCAGCGTCGGCGTCTGCCTGGACTTGTCCAAGGCGGCCCTGCGCCGGGCGGCCTCGGCCCACCCTCGCTCCGTGGCGCTCGGCGCCGACGTGCGGCGGCCGTT
>JASHUE010000379.1:0-4507 GCA_030040195.1 Streptosporangiaceae bacterium
CACGGCGCGCCCGGCGGCCGTCGGCCATGGATCGCCTGAGAACGCCGGCCCGGTCTGCCCGGGCCGCCAGAGCCGGGCGACAGCATCGATGGCCAGCACGAGGCCTGGCGCCGCCCAGACCCAGTGGTGTTCCCACGACACGGGGCAGATCAGCAGGCCCGTCAGTGCGCACGTCAGGATGCCGGCCAGTTCCTGCCCGCGCCGGGACCACTGGACCGATATCAGCAGGCCGGCCACGCCGACGACAGCAGCCATGGCGGCCCAGTACGGTTGCGCTGCCGCCGGGCTGCCGAGCAGCCGGGCGAGCGTGCCGTACAGGGACTGGTTGCCGACGTAGGCGACATTTCCAGTCCGGCCTGAATCCAGGAACAGCAAGCCGAGCCAGTACTGCCGGGACGGGCCGGGCAGCGCCATCGCCGACATCGCGATCGTCAGAATGAACGTCGCCGCCGAGACGCCTGCCGCCCGGACCCGGCGGGTGAACAGCAGGTACGGAATGAAGATCAGCGGCGTGAGCTTGAAGCCTGCGGCGAGGCCCACGCCGACGCCCTTGAACCAGGCTGTGTCGGGCAGGCGCAGGTCAGCCATGATGATGAGCATCAGGATGAGGTTGACCTGGCCGAGCGAGACCGTCTGCCACACCGGTTGCAGCCACAGGGCGATGCCCGCGGCCGCCAGCGCCAAGGCGAGGCGGCCGGCCGGGCGCCGGCGGCCGAGCATCCCGGCGGTCAGCCACATCGTCACGGCCAGGGACCCGATGCTGGCGCCGGTGAGCAGCCAGCGCAGCGAGGCCATCGGGAGGGTGGCGATGGCCGAGAAGGCGAGCGCCGCCATCGGCGGGTAGGTGAAGAGCAGGCTGTGCGCGAAGCGTGTGCCGTAGATGTTGCCCGAGTGGAGAGCAAGCAGCCCGCCGGCCTGGTACACCTGCAGGTCGATCATGCCCGAGCCCAGGCGTCCGTCCCGCACGTAGCGCGCGTCGAGAACCGCAAGGGATGCGGCGAAGGTCACGACCCCGCCGACGGCGGCCCAGCGCGCCGCGCGCAAGCTCGTGGGCTGACTCGCAGGGCCGACCGCAGCCGTGGTCGACTGACCCTCGTCCAAGACAGACGTCCCCCGTGCCCTTGACGACAGGAAATAGGCACAGGCAGCAGCCGCAGCTCTCCGCAAATGCCGCTTATGCCGGAATGTACGCGAACATAGCTCTAGCTAAAAATACGCGCGAACATGCCCCTATAAGCATTTAGACTTGCACGCGCGATTTACCCAGGCAAGGTCGCTAGACAAGCCTTTAAGCTAGTTCGCCGGAACCTTTGTCATCGCGCGCGGCAATGTGCCGGTCCGGCCTGCGCGACCGCGCGGGCGCGAAAGAGCCGCAGGACCGCGGCGGGCGGGGACCAGATGGTTGGGGTCAGGCGCTCTTGCGCTGGCGCGTCTGGCGGGGAGCAGGCTCTTCGCCGGGCTCGCGCTGGCCGCGGATGACGGCGAGCCGCTCCGCTAGGACTTCCTCCAGGTCGGCCATGCTCCGCCGCTCCATGAGCATGTCCCAGTGACTGCGCGGTGGCTTGACCTTCTTGGGGGTCGGCGTGTCGCCTGTTGCCGTGACCGCAAGATCGCCACAAATACGGCATTCCCAGTTCAGGGGTAGTTCGGCCTCAGCCGAGAACGGCACGGTGAACCGGTGGCCCCGAGGGCAGTCGAAAGCCACTTCCTGGCGTGGCGCCAGGTCGGTGTTACGGTCGTTCTCGTAGCTCGTGGCTCCGAGTCGGGTGCCGCGAAGTGCGCGCTCGGCCATATGTCTGCTGCCTCCCCAGGCTCTCAGCCGTACTACTTGACCAACGAGAACTACCCGGTCAAGATTCCCTGCAAGCCGTAGTTCCAACCCCCCTCGGGCGGAAAAGCCCGGCTCAGTCGGGGTTTGCGAGCGCGTCCCCCTGCAAGGGCTGCCATTGGCCCCGTGCCACGAGCACGTCCCTGAGCATCTCGGTCTGGTCAGTCATGATGCCGTCGACTCCCAGGTCGAGCAGGCTGGCCATGGCGGTCGGCTCGTTGACGGTCCAGACGTGCACCTGCAGGCCGGCCGCATGTGCGCGGCGGATGAACTGCCTGGTCGCGATCGGCGGCGGGACCTGGGCGCACTGAATGGACAGGCGCGCGAACCGCTCAGCCAGCACGCGGGCCGGCGTGCCTGCGGTGATCGCGCCGACCGCCGCGGGTGGCGTGGCCATGCAGACCGGCCGCGGCAGCAACCGCCTGGTGGCGTTCAGGCGGCGGCCGGAAAACGAGGTGATGCAGACGCGGTCCCAGGCATTGGTCGCCCTCAGCATGTCGACGAGGGGGCCGATGACTGGCTCATCCTTCACGTCGATGTTGAACCGGTGCTCGGGCCAGGTCGTGAGGAGGTCGGCCAGTAGCGGGATCGGCTCAGTGCCGGCGATCCTGGCTGCGGCGACCTGCGTGGCCGTCAGTTCGGCGACCGCCCCGGTGGAGTCCGTCACGCGGTCCAGGGTCTTGTCGTGGAACGCGATCACGGTGCCGTCCGCGGTGGCATGGGCGTCGGTTTCGAGGTAGGCGTAGCCCAGCCCTACGGCGTGCTCGAATGCCTTGAATGAGTTCTCGGGGAAGTGGCCCGCCCCGCCACGGTGGGCGAAGGCCAGCGGCCGCGGATGATCAAGGAATCGAGATCGCACGGGCCTAGTATGCAGACCTGGGTGAACCGCAGGGGCAGGCTCCCTGGGCGCTGGGCCGCACTACTGCGGATCCGGGTCCGGCTTCTGGGCCGCCCACTCGTGCCGGCGGGCCTCGGCGAGCGCGATCGCCGCCGCGGCGGCCACGTTCAGCGATCCCACCCGGCCGACCTGCGGGATGTAGGCGACCAGGTCGGCGGCCGCGAGCAGCCCGGCCGAGCAGCCGTGGTCCTCGTTGCCGAGAGCCAGGCAGATGTCACCGGTCAGGTCCGCCTCGTGCAAGGGCACCGCGTCACCAGCCAGTTCCACCGCGACGACTCGGTACCCGGCGGCACGCGCGGCCTGGGCGCCCAGCGCGGCCGTCTGCGGGTACTCAAACGACAGCAGCCGGTCGGTGCCGAGCGATGTCTTGCGCGCCGACGGGTGACCGGGCTGGGCCGTGTCCCCGCAGAGCCAGACCTGGTCGACGCCGAAGGCGGCCGCGGTCCGCAGGATCGAGCCGACGTTGAAGGGCTGCCCGACGCCATCGAGCAGGAGACTCACGGCCGCGTGCGTCCGGTGACGCCAGCCGCGGTTCAGCCGCTTCACCTCGGTCATGCCGAGCTGGCGGGTCACTGGCGCACCTGGAGGACCCGGTACCCGGCCCTGGCGGCGACCCGGGTCGCCGTCCAGCCGCCGTCGGCCAGCCAGCGCTGGAGCGAGTCCGAGCCGAGGTTGCGCTGCACCACCAGATAGGCGCAGGCACCCTCGGCGAGCCGGTTCAGCCAGCCCGACAGCATCACGTGCAGTGCCTGCTTGCCGATCCGGATCGGCGGATTGGACCAGATCAGCTGGAAGCTGCCAGGCAGCGCCGCGTCGTCCGGCTCGAGGCAGCGGACGTTGGCCAGGCCTGCGGACGCCGCGTTCCGCTCGCAGAGGTCAATCGCCCTGCGGTTCACCTCCACCGCCCAGATGCGCGCCCGCGGCGACTTGGCGGCCAGGGCGAGTGCGAGTGGCCCGTAGCCGGCGCCCAGGTCGAGCAGGTCACCCTCGGCCGGCGGGGGCGGCGCCGCCTCCAGCAGCAGCCGGGTTCCCGGGTCCAGGCGAGCAGGGGAGAAGACCCCGGAATCGGTGGCCAGCTCGAGGTGCAGGTCGGGCAGCACGACGTGGACGGTTCCCGGCCGGTGCTGCGCTGCGGGCTGGTCAGCGAAGTACTGGCTGCTCACTGGTGGCCGGGCCGCCTGCGGACAGGGCCGGGTTGATGTAGGTGCGGGTCACCCAGCGCTCCACGACGAAGGTCAGTATCGGAATGGTGCCCGCGGCGAGCACGATGACCGTGGCAGGACTAGCGACCTTCATCCGCACGAACCTGGTCATCGTGAAGGCGACCACGATGTAGATGATGTAGAGGATCCCGTGCAGGGTCCCGACGATCTCGACCGGCTCCTTGTGGCCGGCTATCTGCAGCGGAATGCAGATGAAGCACAAGATCATCAACATGGTCCCGGTCACGTAAGCCATGGTGCGGTAGGCGCGCACCACTAGACTTAGCGCCTCTGGTGAATTCACCGGGCCGGACCTCCTTGTTTCGTCTCAGCCGGCGCTCGGCTGCGTGCTGTTGCCTGGCCGCCCCGCGCCCGTGAACCGGCCGACCCGCTGACCGCTGCTCAGGCGGGTCAGGTAGGCATTGTAGGCGGCGAGTTCCGGGTCGACGTCGTCGTCGACGTCGTCAGTTGCCGCTGCCACGTGCGCTGTGGCGGGCAGTGACAGTCCGTCGGGGCCGGGCACCGCCGGCCCGGCGCCGGGAGTTGCCGCAGGCCTGCCGGGGGAGGTCAGCGCCGGGC
>JASHUE010000380.1:0-3160 GCA_030040195.1 Streptosporangiaceae bacterium
ACACTGACGCGAAGATCAGAACCAGGGTGGGGCCAGAATTCATGACGACACGCCGTCCCACCACCGCGGCGGGTCACCGCCCAGGCGGGGCCACAATTCGTGAAGAAAGATCAGCCAGCCGGGGCCAGTTCAGGTGACCACACTCAGGCAGGCCGCCGGTCGTCGCGCTGGCTGCCGGAATGATCTGATCCCGGTCACAGCCGCGCTGGTGACGGCGCCCGCCGCGGGCGAGCTAGATGACAACGATCGGGTCCGGCCCTGGCTGGAGTCGGAGCGGGCGCGCGTGCCAGTTGGCGCGGGAGTTGCCGGCTGGCCGGGCGCGGGCTGACTGCCGCTTGGGGTGCGGGCGAAGCCGGCCTGCAGATAGATGGAGAATGAGGTCATATGGCGAGCTTGCTGATTGACGATCAAGAGGTCACCGTTTCCCTGTCGGCGGCCGAGAAAATCGAAGCACTGCACGGGAACGTCACGTTCCCGCGGGCAGCCGTGGTGCGGGCGCGGGTGGTGCCCGACGGCCTGGAGGAGGTCCACGGCCTGAAGATGCCCGGCACGGGATTGACAGGCATAATCATGGTTGGCACCTGGCAAAACGGCGAGATGATCACCTTCGCCGTCTGCCATGGCCACCGCTCCGCTGTCGTCCTCGACCTCGCCGACCAGGTATATGACCGGATCGTTGTCACGGTCGAGAATCCCGACGAAGTAGTCGCCCATCTGAGGTGAGACGGTCCGCAGCCGCTGGCAGTGATGGTGCGTGCGCGGCATGCCCGAGGCTAGGCGGCCGAATTAGCCTGCGCTCGCTGGATCAAAATCGGCGGCTTGACGATCGGCTCCAGGCACCCGGCCATCCTCCTGAAGCTCCCGATCGACAAGAGGTGACATCGACTCCTCACGGTGCGCCGAAGGATCATCCCGGCTCGGGAGGGGCTCCACGCCCATGTCCGGCCAGCCCGGCTCGTCCGCGTGTCTGCCAGGGTGCGCCTGCTGGGAGGGTTGTCCGACCTGCTTCGGAGATCGCCTTAACCTGGCGAGTCAGCGGTGCGGATAGGCGTTTGCCATGGCCAGCCCGGTGGTGAAGGCTTGGCGGGAAAGGCACGAAGGCCCCGGGATCACGGAAGGCGGGCCATGGCTCTCGGCAAGGTCACGGACTAGCACGCCGGCTATCCGCGCGACGCCCGGCTGGCGGGCGCCGCGACTTCGACCATGAGGAGCATCAGTGTCTTCGAGTACTTCCATCGTGCGTTTGCCCGATCCCGGCGGGCAGCCGTCCCGGGTGTTCCGGCGCGGCGATACCGTCCTGCGCCCGGCCGGGCCATGGACGCCGACGGTGCACGCCCTGCTGCGGCACCTGGAGCGGGTCGGCTTCGCCGGGGCACCGCGGGTCGTGGGAGGGGGGTACGACGACCAGGGCCGCGAGGTCCTGACCTTCATCGAGGGGACGTTCGTCCACCCGCGCGCCTGGAGCGACGACCAGATCTGGCACGCCGGGCGGCTGCTGCGCGCCCTGCACGACGCCACCACGGGATTCCGGCCGCCGCCGGGCGCCGTGTGGTGCCCCTGGCCGTTCCGGGCCGGGCCCGGCGAGCCCGGAACGGTCATCAGCCACTGCGACGCGGGACCGTGGCACTTCGCGGTCCGTGACGAGCTGCCGTTCGCGCTCATCGACTGGGACACCGCCGGCCCCACCGACCGGCTCGATGAGATAGCCGCGACCGCCTGGTGGAACGCGCAGCTACACGACGACGACATTGCCGAGCGGCACTTGCTCCCGCCCGCGGCGGCACGGGCGGCGCAGCTGGGCCACTTCCTCGACGGCTACCAGCTGCCGGCTGCCGAACGGGACGGGCTGGTCACCAGGATGATCGAGTACGCGATCCGCGACTGCGCCGCCGAAGCAGTCAAGGCACACATCACCCCGGACTCCTCCGATCCCGCGCCGCTATGGGCGCTGGCCTGGCGGGGCCGGTCAGCGGCCTGGATGATCCGTCACCGGGCGCTGCTGGAAAGCGCAATCGCCTGATCCCGGCACCGCCCGCAGGGTCCGGTTGTGACCTGCCGCCCCATCGCGCGGCAGTGGTAAGGAGAAGGTCTACGGTTCGATTCCGTAAGGGGGCTCCATCCACCAGGCCAAACGTGGCCTTCAGTTGACCTTAATTCGCCGCGGGAGCCATTCCGGGAGCCACTCTGGCTGGGTGGCTGCCAAGGGACGCTGCGGACGACCGAACTCGGCGGCTCGTTCCGGGTCGAGTCGGAGACTTTCGCGGCAATCACGTCGCTGATTTGTGCGCCACCCGGTGCTAGGCCGTGGCCGGGCCCGGAATTGCCCATGGGGTGCTGTAGTCCGGCCGCCCGCCTGGTTCGGCACGTTCAACTCGGGCGAGTGGGCTCGGGGAGACCATCGCGATATGACCGTCGGAGAGCCATTTAACGATGTAGGGCGGCGAGCCATCCTGGTGCGGCACGCGAATGATGACCGCCGACCTCGCCGGATCGTCGGATACGACGAGCCGGTCGCCTACGCGAGCGTACATGGAGGGCTCCTCAGCTCAGGGCTCGATGCTGTCTCGAGCCTGCCTGGCGCATACCTAACTCGCCAGCGACCTTGGCCTTGCTGGTTTGGGACCTTGGCCACCTGCACCGCTTGCTCAGCTGAGCCGATCGGTCAGCGCGTCAGCGGTGAGAACAGTCGCCGCGGACGATCGGGCCTGGGTTCGCACCGCCGCGGAATGTCGCTCAGGCCGAAGGCATGGCGGCGGCCTGACTCTCGCTTTCGCGTACCGCGGCCGAGCTCGATGAAAGATAAGGGCTTACGTCCTGGGCCGCAGAGGTCATTCGCCACTCACTGTCGTCGACGCCGAGCGAGAGGCTCGCATTGTCAGTCAACGGAATGGCCGGCCCGGCAGATGGGGCTGGCGCCGAGAAAGGACAGGACAATGCGCCGCAAGACAGTCAACCTGCTTCTGGCCGCCGCAGGCGTGCTTATGCTCGCCGCAGGCGGGCTGCTGCTGTGGGGATCGGCTTACATCCACAACACCGTCACCACCCAGCTCGCCGCGCAGAAGGTGTACTTCCCGCCGGCAGCGGCCTTCGCCCACCCCAAGGTCGGCACCGAGATCACCCCGTCGATGATCCCGTCGGTGTCCCAGTACGCCGGGCAGCA
>JASHUE010000381.1:0-8862 GCA_030040195.1 Streptosporangiaceae bacterium
TGCGCAGACCCTGCGCCTCGCGCAGCACGTTGGAGTTGAAGCCGCCGCAGAATCCCCGGTCGCTGGTCAGGATCAGGACCGCGGCCCTGGCCGGGTTCTCGACCGGCCGGGTCAGCGGATGGTCGACATTGGCCGACCGGCTGACAACGGCCTCGACCGCCCTGGTGATCTCCCGCGCGTACGGCTGCGCCGCGTGCAGTCGCTGCTGCGCCTTGATGATGCGCGAAGACGCAATGAGCTCCTGGGCGCGCGTGATCTTGGCGGTGGACTGCACACTGCGGATCCGCCGCCGTACCGCGCGAAGCTGGGCTGCCATGGTGTGTGCTCCCGCCCTAGTGGGTCTCGGCCGGGGGTGGCGTGACGGGGCGTCGCTTGATCGTCTCCTGATCCACACTTTCGTCGGCCAGCGCCTCGGCCGGCTCCTCGGTGACAAGCAGTTCGCCGTCGCTCTTCTCGAACCCGCGCCGGAAGTCGTCGATCGCATCCTTGAGCGCGACGACGGTCTCGTCCTTCAGATCGCCGGTCTCCCGGATCGCGTCGTAAATGCCGGGCCGGTTGAGCTGGATGTCGTCGAGGAACTCGCTCTCGAACCGGCGGACGTCCTCTACCGGCACGTCGTCGAGATAACCATTGGTGCCGGCCCAGACCGAGACCACCTGGCGCTCCACCGGGTACGGGCTGTACTGCGGCTGCTTAAGCAGCTCGACCAGGCGCGCGCCCCGGTCGAGCTGGGCACGCGAAGCCGGGTCCAGGTCAGAGGCGAACGATGCGAACGCCTCCAGGTCACGGTACTGCGACAGCGCGAGCTTCAGGCCGCCCGCGACCTTCTTCATCGCCCTGATCTGCGCGTCACCGCCGACGCGCGACACCGAGATGCCGACGTTGATGGCGGGCCTGACGCCGGAGTTGAACAGGTCAGACTCCAGGAAGATCTGGCCGTCGGTGATGGAGATGACGTTCGTCGGGATGTAGGCCGACACGTCGTTGGCCTTGGTCTCGATGATCGGCAGCCCGGTCATCGACCCGCCGCCCATCTCGTCGGACAGCTTCGCGCAGCGCTCGAGTAGGCGCGAGTGCAGGTAGAACACGTCACCGGGGTAGGCCTCGCGGCCTGGCGGGCGACGTAGCAGCAGCGAGATCGCGCGGTACGCCTCGGCCTGCTTGGTGAGGTCGTCGAACACAATCAACACGTGCTTGCCCTGGTACATCCAGTTCTGGCCGATGGCCGAGCCGGTGTAGGGCGCGATGTACTTGTAACCGGCCGGGTCGGATGCCTGGGCCATCACGATCGTGGTGTATTCCAGCGCGCCCGCGTCCTCCAGGGCAGCGCGGACCGACGAAATCGTTGAGCCCTTCTGGCCGACAGCGACGTAGATGCAGCGGACCTGCCGGGCCGGGTCGCCCGAGTCCCAGTTCTGCTTCTGGTTGATGATCGTGTCGATCGCGATCGTCGTCTTGCCGGTCTGGCGGTCTCCGATGATGAGCTCGCGCTGGCCCCGGCCTATCGGGGTCATGGCGTCGATGGCCTTGATGCCGGTCTGCAGCGGCTCGGCGACCTTCTTGCGCTGGACCACCGACGGAGCCTGCAGCTCGAGCTGGCGCAGTTCAAGGGCACCCTGGATCGGGCCGAGGCCGTCCAGGGGCGCGCCGAGCGGGCCGACCACGCGGCCGAGGTATCCGTCGCCGACCGGTACCGAGAGCACCTCGCCGGTTCGCTTGACCCGCTGGCCTTCCTCGATTTGATAGAACTCGCCGAGAATGACAACGCCGATCTCCCGGACGTCGAGGTTCAGCGCGATGCCGCGCGTACCGTCCTCGAACTCCAGCAGTTCGTTCGCCATGGCCGAGGGCAGGCCGGAGACCCTCGCGATGCCGTCGCCACACTCGACGACGGCGCCGACCTCCTCGGTGGAGGCGGTTCCGGGCTCGTAAGCCTCGACGAAACGCTCGAGAGCGCTCCGGATCTCTTCCGGCCGGATTGTCAGCTCCGCCATCTTCCTCGTGTCCTTCTCGTCTTTCTCGTCTTTGTCAGGTGTCTGCGTCTGTAGTTCTTGTTGTTCGCCAGCCGGCTCCTGCTCCTGCTGACCGCGCGACTCAGGCTCCTCCGGACCGGGCCGGTCCGGTTCCTCAGGCTGCGCCGGCTCCTTGCCCACCTACGCCACCAGTCTGCGCCGCGCCTCGGCTAGCCGGGTGGCCACGCTGCCGTCAATCAGGTCGTCTCCAATCCTGACCGTCATCCCGCCCGCCACCTTAGGATCGAGGACCACGTTCAGATGAACCTGGTGCCCGTACGCGGTGCCGAGCGCGGCGGCAAGCCGGCTGCGCTGCCGGTCGGTCAGCGGGATCGCAACATGCACCTCGGCGACGAGCCGTTCACGCCTGCGGGCCGCGAGCCTCGCGTACTCCTCCAGGCTTACATCCAGGCTGCGCCCGAGCGGGTTGACGGCCGCCTGGGTGATCAGGCGCAGCGCCTCCGGGGTCACCTTGGCGGCCAGCAGGTCATCGAGCAGTTCGCGCTTCGCGGTGGCCGGTAGGAACGGGTTCGTCAGCGCGATCCGCAGGTCTGGCTCGCTGGCCACGACGCGACCGAACCGGAAAAGCTCATCCTCCAGATCATCCAGCCGGCCTTCGTGCTCGGCGGCGGCGACGATCGCTTGCGCGGCAAGTTGCTCGACCGCATCGGTCAGGTCTCCGGGAGCCGACCACCGGGCCGCGGCCACGGCCGCGATGAGGCCCGCGGCGGCGTCACCGACCTTGCCGCCGAACACGGCCATGGCAAGATCGGCCCGGGCCTGGTCGGAGCGGGACGGATCGCTGAGGGCACGGCGCAGCGCAGGCTGAGTGGCCAGCACGCCCGCCGCGGCGAACAACTCGTTGCCGAGCCCGGTCGCTACCTGCGGGTCGCCGGCTAGCGGCTCGAGCCGTTCCTCGACCTCGGCAATGGAGGTCCTGCTCACGCCCCTCATGACGATGACCGGGCTCCCGACGCCGTGCTCTGGCTGGAATCGAGGTCGGCGAGGAACCGATCGACAACCCGGCTCTGCCTGGCCTCATCCTCTAGCGACTCCCCAACGATCTTGCTGGCCAGTTGAACGGCCAGGGTGCCGACCTCGGCCCGCAGCGAGGCGAACGCCTGCTGGCGATCGGCGTCGATCTGCGTATGCGCCGCCGCGATAATCCGCCTGGCCTCTTCCTCGGCCTCCTGGCGCTTCTCGGCAATGATCCTGGCACCTTCCTCAAGTGCCTGCTCGCGCTGCCGCGCCGCATCGTGCCTGGCTTCGGCGAGCTGAGCCTTGTAGTCATCGACGAGGCGATTGGCCTCATTCTGGGCCGCGTTGGCCCGCTCGATGCCGCCCTCGATGGCGTCAGTCCGCTCCTGCAGGGTCTTGGAGATCCGCGGCATGAGCACTCGCCACAGCGCGTAAAACACGATGAAGAAGGCGATGCCACCCCAGATCACCTCGGTCCAGCTCGGGACGAGCGGGTTCCCGGGCTGCGGGGGACTCACGATGGCCAGGTGGTGATACATGACGACTACCTCCGGGGGGCGGCTACTTCAGGAAGTAGAAGACGGCGATGCCGATCAGCGCCAGCGCTTCGGTCAGCGCGAAGCCGATCCACAGGAAGCCAGTGAGGCGACCCTGGGCCTCGGGCTGGCGGGCAATCGACTCCATGAACTTCCCGAAGATGATGCCGATGCCGACGCCGGGGCCAATGGCCGCGAGGCCATAGGCGAGCGCGCCCAGGTTGACGATGTGGAGCTGGTACGGGTTGCCGGTCGAGCCTGGGGCCCCGCCGCCCGCCGCGACGTAGAGCAGGTGATGCAGGTGCATCGCGAGCTGCATTGTTGTCTTTCCTTCTTGTCAGGCCGGCCACGAAGCCGGCTGTTCCTTAATGGAGGTCGGATTAGTGCATGGGTTCATACGCGCCTGCGATGTAGTTCGCGGTCAAGATGGTGAAGATGAACGCCTGCAGCAGCTGGATCAGCATTTCGAGGCCGGTCAGCGCGATGAGGATGGCGAAGGACACGGCCGAGAACGCCAGCCCGACCGAAAAACTCAGCAGGTACCAGGTACCGACCGCGAACACCAGCAGCAGCACGTGGCCCGCCAGCATGTTCGCGAAGAGCCGGATCGACAGCGTGAACGGACGAACGAGGATGTTCGAGAACAGCTCGATCGGCACCAGCAGCGGCAGGATCCACAATGGCGCGCCCTGCGGCACCGACATGTTCTTGAAGTAGCCGAAAGGCCCTTGCTTCCAGATACCGATGCCCATATAGAGGACCCACACCATGGCGGTGAGGATGAGCGGGTACTCATACCTGGACGTCGCCGGGAAGTACAGGATCGGGATGACCCCGAAGATGTTGTTGATCCAGATGAAGAAGAACAGCGAGCACAGGAACGGCAGCCAGTGGTCGCCCTTCTTACCCATCTGCGGCCGCAGGATCTGGTCCCGCACGAACAGGATGCCAAGCTCACCGAGGTTCTGGACGCCGCGCGGGACCAACTGTGGCTTCCTGAAGGCCGCCCAGAAGAATCCCACCACAATGATGGTGCTGAGCAGCACCAGCAGCATCGGCTTGTCAAAGTGGAAGTCGCCGATGGTGAACAGCGGGCGGAAGTAGAAGTCCTGGATCGACGGGCCCTGGTAGCCGCAGCCGGAGTAAAGGTGAGAATTCAAGGCCGTGCAGTGATCGGCCCCGACCGCTACCACATGGAACACCTAGTCACCTCTCCAAGCTGCCGCGCCCGGGCGAGGTCCACGCGAGGACAGGCCGCTGCGGGTCAAGGTCAGTCATCATGGCGCAGTCGGCTGACACGTTCGCAGCCGGGGTTACCGGAACGTAAAGCACGGTCGATTCGCGGCAGGTCAGGACCTGGTGAACCGGAAGATAATCATGACGACGGACAGCACGATGCCCAAGATCATGCCCATCGGGAACAGCAGCGAGATCCCGGTGAAGTGCCCGATGAGCCAGCCGATCCCGCCGTAGATGAGCATGCCTCCGAGCATGTAGCTGAAGACGCGCCAGCCCTCGTTCTCGTGCGGTGCGGGCGGCTCCTGAGCTGGCCCGCCGGACCCGGTCACGCCGACCACCCCGGGCCACGCATCGCGCACCAGCCGCGGGCCGCGATCTGCCGTCCGGGATCCACGTCGCTGCCACGGGTCATCGTTCTCCGTCCGGCTCGACATAGAGCATCTTCGTCCGATACCACGAGAACGCGAGGGCGGCTTGGTACGCGAGGACGAGAACGATGACCGTCACGCCGAACAGCAGCCCGCTAAACGCGGTGCTGTTGCGGAAGGTGCTGATCAGCACCAGCAAGGCGAGGATCTTCACGAAGTACATGGCCATGCCAGCGCCCGCCATCGCCTGCGGGCTGACCTTCGCCCCGAGACCGAATGCCAGCGCGGTCAGACCAAAGAAGGCCGCGACCACGCCGACGGCCATCGCCGCACCGAGCACACCCTTGACGCCGGCCGTGACACTGATCGCGAGCATGACCGCGCCTGCGGCGGCGGTCACGACTGCGGATCGCCGCGCCATCGGGGCGATGTTCGCCAGCATCTTTCAGCAAACTCCGGATGTGGTCGGAAGCTCTTCTCGCGGAGCCCAGTTGAAGGTAAGCCCGCGGTAGCAATGTGGCCCGTTTTTACGAGCCCCTGGCAGTGAGTTGCCAGGTGAGCGCAACGTATCACGGGACCCGCACCGCACCGCGAGTGGGTGCTCGTGAAAGATATCACAAGCTCTCCGGCGTTGTGGCTCAGCAGGTCACCTAGTGTGACGAAGCGCTCAAAGGCGAACGGAGTTTGGCCAGTTCAGAGCCGCATTCAAGGGCACACCGAGGGCCGGTCAAGAAAGGGTTGAGCCAGAGTCACGAACCGCTTTAGTGCTGAGCCTCGCCGGGGTCGATGACGGGCAGCGCAGACTCGGCTTGGCCGGAGTGCTGACCGCGTCCGGCCAGTCGCGCAAGTCCGCCAGGCCCGGCCTGGTAGCTCGCGGTCTCGGTCCGCGTGCGCCGCGGCAGCGGCTGAGGCAGGTCTCCCCCGGTTGTGGCCGGCGGTGGCGAGCCTGCCTTGGACCGGCCCCGCCAGGTCGCCTGATCTAGTGCCTGACCCCGTACAAGCCCGTTACTCCCGAGCGTGTCGGCACGCGCCGGATCGGAATCTGGCTCGACAGCCGGCGGCACGGTGCCGACGACCGACCGGGCGTGCCTGGCTGGCTCGGCGGAGGCGTGGCCGGCCGGCTCGGCCGAGGCATGGCTGGCCGACTCGGCGGGCGCGTGGCCGATGGACTCGGCGGGCGCGTGGCCGATCGACTCGGCGGCGCCGGACAATCGCCCTGCAGCATCGAGCGGTGTGCTGGTACCGGCTCCGCGGGCCGGGCCGAACGCCGCATCCGTGATGCCAGGTGGGTCAGCCGTGCCCTGCTCGACGTCGGCAGGCCGCGGTCCATCCGCGACCGAGACCGCGAGGTCGGGCGAATCCCCGGACAGGGCCGAATCTGAACCATCCCGACCCGCCACCGGTCCCGAGACGCGCAGAGCCGGGGTAGGTAGCAGGGCGCCGGTAGTGCTCGGCGTTCCCGTCGCACCAGCGGCGGGGGCGTTGGCTGCCTTCGGCGGCCGGTCGCGGTTGCGCAGCCATGGCAGCGACAGCAGGACCAGGCTGAGAACGGCCGCCGCCGTGATCAGCACAAAGATGAGCACGGGATGACCGTGGTGGTTCGCCAGTCCGCGTTCCGCCGTCTTCTCGAGCGAAAACCACACGACGCTGCCCGAGAACACGGCGGCCCACAGCCACATGACCAGCACGCTGGCCCGCTGCGAATGGCCAATCCCGATGAGCCGGTGATGCAGGTGCTTCTGGTCGGCGGCGAACGGGGACAGTCCCGCCCGCATCCGGCGGACCACGGCCAGGAGCATGTCGGTGTACGGGATGACCAGCAGGACGGCTGGGAGCAGCAGCGGCATGATCACCGGATAGCGATTGACCTCGGACAGGTCAGCGGGGTCCAGCGACGTGATGCTGGAGATGGGAGCGTAGGCCAGCACCAGGCCGAGCAGCATCGACCCCGCATCGCCCATGAAGATCCGGGCCGGATGGAAGTTATGTGGCAGGAACCCCAGGCAGACACCGGTCAGGATGGCCGACGCCAGCGCCGGTGCGGCCAGCGCCGAGATGCTCAGGACCTTGGTCATCTCGTAGTAATAAATAAGGAACGAGACCGCCGCGATGGCGACGAACCCGGCTGCGAGCCCGTCGAGCCCGTCGATGAAGTTAACCGCGTTGATCGTCGCGACCACGATCAGGATCGTCAGCAGGGTCGACTGATCCGGCGTCGGGGCGAAGGTGCCGCCCCCGGGCTCGGGCAGCCAGTTGAGCTGGGTGCCCGTGGCCACCAGGATGGCGCCTGCCGCCACCTGGCCAGCCCCCTTGGTGAGAGCCGACATGCCCCAGCGATCGTCGACCACGCCGATGGCCACCAGGAGGCCTCCGGCCAGCAGCAGGCCCTGAACCATGCCGGTCGACCCGAACGCGCTCCGTAGCTGGGGGATCTGCTCGGCCACGAACAAGCCGGCCGCCAGGCCGATGTACATGGCCACGCCGCCGCCACGGGGCACTGGCACCGTGTGCACGTCCCGTTCACGCGGCGCGTGAATCGCCCCGAACCTGATCGCCGCCCGCCGTACCAGCGGCGTCAGCATGTAGGTGACGGCGGCCGCCACCAGCAGCGTCAGGATGTAATCTTTCACCGCTCACCGGGTCCGGAGGGTGTCGCTGCGCAGAGCATCACGGCCACTCTAGAACACCCGCCGGCCTGCGATGACTCATGGTTGACCGGCCTCGGCTCCCGCCAGCACCGCGGCCACTTCGCGCAGCCTGCCGATGGAGATCGCGCCCCGCCGTAGCAGCCTGGGCTGGTTCCCGGTCAGGTCCACAATCGTGGAGGAGGTGCCGCCGGTGCGCGGGCCTGAATCCAGGTAGACCGATACCGAGTCGCCGAGCTGGTCACGAGCCTCGCCCGCGGTCGTCGGCGATGGCTCGCCGGTCCGGTTGGCGCTGGTAACGGCCATCGGCCCGGTTTCCATCAGGAGCTCAAGCGCCACCGGGTCCTGCGGCATCCGGACCGCGACGGTGCCCTTGGTGTCGCCGAGATCCCAGCTCAGCGACCTGGCGGCGCGGCAGATGATAGTCAGGCCGCCCGGCCAGAACTCGTCGATGAGCAGCTGCCCGTATGGGCCCAGATCCTCCACGAGTGCGGCCGCGGCCCTGACGGTGCCGACCAGCACGGGCGAAGGCATGTCCCTGCCCCGGCCCTTGGCCGCCAGCAGCCTCATCACCGCGGCCGGGCTAAAGGCATCCGCACCCACGCCGTAGACAGTGTCGGTCGGCAGCACGACCAGCTCGCCTCGCAGCACGGCGCCGGCGGCGTCGGTCAGGCCTTCACTGCGTTGGGTGTCATCGGCGCAGTCATACCAGGCGCTCATAACCGATCATCCTGCCATGAGAAGGGGACCGGCTTGGCCGTGAACCGGGCCCGGCGCGACCGGAACTCGCTCCAACCCGGCCGGCGCGACCGGAACTCGCTCCAACCCGGCCGGCGCGACCGGAACTCGCTCCAACCCGGCCGGCGCGACCGGAACTCGCTCGAACCCGGCCGGCGCGACCGGAACTCGCTCCAACCCGGCCGGCGCGACCGGAACTCGCTCCAACCCGGCCGGCGCGACCGGAACTCGCTCCAACCCGGCCGGCGCGACCGGAACTCGCTCGAACCCGGCCGAGCGGCCCAGACCTCCCTCGTACGGCACCGACATCCTGTAAGTTGTCGGACTCCCTGTAGGTTCTCGGCTT
>JASHUE010000382.1:0-7957 GCA_030040195.1 Streptosporangiaceae bacterium
GGATGGTGGTGTACGCCGCACATCCGGGGGATCCGTCTGGTTCGTAGTGCGGCCAGGCGCGACTCGCAGGCGGTTCAGTTGCTGGTCGTGCCTCGATGCTGCCGAGGCCGCGGACACGACCTGCGTCTCGACGCCTCAGTCGCGCCATGGCCCGGCATGCCAGAATTGGATCATGACTTCCCCCCCGATCACCGCAGCCGCGGCAGGTACCTGGACACTTGGCGACCTCGCGGTCAACCGGGTCGGGTTCGGCGCGATGCGGCTGCCACAGCAGGGGCGGGCATTCGCTGCCGATGCCACCGCTGGTGACCGGGACCGGGCCATCAGGACTTTGCGGCGGGCGGTCGAGCTGGGCGTCAACCACATCGATACCGCCGCGTTCTACTTCTCCGCGCTGCGGTCGGCCAACGAGCTCATTAACACCGCGCTAGCGCCCTACCCGGATGACCTGGTCATCGTCACCAAGGTCGGGCCGGGGCGAGACCCGTCCGGGCAGTGGCTCAGGGCCAGGCCCGACCAACTGCGGGGCCAGGTCGAGGAGAACCTGCGCCAGCTTGGCCGCGATCACCTTGACGTCGTGAATTACCGCCGGCAGGAGAGCGTCCATTCCATAGCCGAGCACTTTGGTACGCTCGCCGACCTGCGCACGGCCGGACTGATCCGGCACCTGGGGATCTCCGGCGTGGAACCGCGGCATCTCGCCGAGGCGCAGACCATCGCTCCGGTGGTCTGCGTGCAGAACGCCTACAGCATGTTCGACCGTCGGCCGGAATCCCGGGGACTACTGGACGTCTGCGCGGCCGAGGCGATCGCGTTCGTGCCATTCTTCACCATTGCCGGCGCCGGCCGGCATGCAGGCGCGAGCACGGACGAGCCGGCCGCGCTGCTCGCCGTCGCGCGCGCACATGGCGCCACGGCCGCCCAGATCCGGGTCGCCTGGGCCCTGCAGCTGGGACGGCATGTGCTGGCAATTCCAGGGACGCAGAACCCCGACCACGTGTCCGAGAACGTGGCCGCCGGCGCGATCCGGCTCACTCCCGCGGACCTGGCAAGGCTCGACTCAGTCGCAGGCGGCCAGTAGCTGAACTGCGCGGGACCGTCTGGCACCTCGCCGACGGGCTGTCCAGCCAGGGTTCGGTTTTGCGCGCCCGGACCGCCAGCACGGCCGGGAGCGGCTCGCCCCCTTCGGCGAACCGCTCGGGCACCAGGCCCGCGTCAAGGAACGCGTGCAGCAGGCCCGCCAGCGGCACGTGAGTGGCGCCGACCTTGTCGCGGATCCCCTGGTCGGTATAGGAGGCCTTCGTCCAGTGACTGTCCAGGTAGCCGGGCCGGATGATGACCGCCTCCCGGTCGCTGTGGTCGGCGAACCCGCCGCAGAAGCAGGGATGGACGCCGATGTGCACGAGCACCCCGGCGGGCCGCAGAACCCTGGCGGCCTCGCGCAGCACCGCCGGGTACTGGGGCATGTCCGTGTGCACCATGATTGAGACCACGGCCTCCAGGCTGCAGTCGGGTACGGGAAGCCGCGCCGCGTCGGCGCGCGCGATCGGCAGCCGTCCGGCTGCGTGCCTGAGCATCGCGGCCGACACGTCGATGCCGACCGGAGTCCAGCCCAGATCGCGGACCTCGCTCGCCCACGTCCCGGTGCCGCAGCCGATCTCCAGACACGTGCCCGTCCCGTTTCCCAGCAGACTTCGCAATGACGCGGCAATGCCAATCGGATCCGTGCCTGTTTGCGTTCTGGGCAGGAATTCCTGCTCATACCAGTCGGCGATCTCGTCGTATGCCGCCGTCGGCGCCATCGCGTACTCCTAGTCCGGCTTCGCGCCCCCTCCGACCAACGCTAAGACGGCCGGGCCGCGGGCGGGAGCACGCCGGCCGACGCTCTCAGCGAACTCGGGTTCCCGGTTGTGTCCATCTGGGGCCAGTGCCATTCGTCGCGAGTACGACAGCCCGGCCGGCAGCAGAGCGCCGGGCGACCGACCGTGGAGGTGCGCGATGACAGAGGCAGCCGGAGCCAGCGTGGATGTGGACGTTGTCGTGGACAAGGACCAGGGCGCGATGTGGGACCTGGTCACCGACGTAGCCAGGATCGGCGAGTTCAGTCCCGAGTGCGCCGGCGCGGCGTGGCTCGATGGCTCGACCGCGCAGACTGGAGGGCGGTTCGAGGCGCGCAACGAGTTCTCGGGCGGCTTCACGTCCACCGTCACCTGCGTGGTGACTGAGGCGCACCGCCCTGACGTCTTCGAGTGGATCGTTCTGGACCCAAGCAAACTGCCCGAGCGACCGGGCTCGATCTGGCGCTACGAGCTGGTGCCGGGCGACTCGCCTGGCCAGACGAGGGTGTCACACCGGTTCGTACACGGCCCGGGCGTGACGGGCCTGAGCGAGGGCATGCGGAAAGACCCCGCCGAGGCCGCGGCCATCCTGCAAGGTCGCCTGGACACCCTGCGCAAGAACATGACCATCACAATCGAGCGCATGGCCAGTAGCTGAAGCGGGCGGCCCGGGCAGCGATCAGACGGCGCCGAAGAGTCGGTCACCGGCATCGCCCAGGCCGGGCACGATGTAGCCCCGCTCATTCAGCCGGGCATCGATTGCCGCTGTGACCACCCGGATCGGCACGGCGACCTCTTCCTCCGGGAACGCCGCCGCTACCCGGGCGAGGCCCTCAGGCGCCGCGAGCAGGCAGATGGCCGTCACCCCGGCCGCTCCGCGGTCGATCAGCGTCCTGATGACGACCTCGAGCGTGCCGCCGGTCGCGAGCATCGGGTCGAGCACGACGGCCTCGCGGCCAGTCAGGTCGGCCGGCAGCCGGACCGCGTAGGCGGTGGCGACGAGCGTTTCCTCGTCCCTGGCCAGCCCCATGAACCCGACGGCCGCGGCCGGGAGCAGCCTGGTCATGCCGTCCAGCATGCCGATGCCCGCACGCAGCACCGGCACGATCATCGGAGGCGGGCCGGCGAGCTTCACACCTTCGGCAGCCGCGACCGGAGTCTTGACCGTGGCCGGCTCCACCGGCAGGTGCCGCGTCGCCTCGTAGGCGAGCAGCGTGACGAGCTCGTCGGCGAGCCGCCGGAACTCAGGCGTCGGTGTGCTCACGTCACGCAGCGTCGTGAGCTTGTGCGCGATGAGCGGGTGATCCGCGACGAGCGTGTGCATGTTCGGTAGTTTGCACCCTTAGGCCGGGCTCACGAGACCCAAACACTCACCGTTGAGCTGCCGAATGCTTGCCCTGCCCGTGGCAACCACGCTCGTGCCCCGCGTGCGCCCTGTCCGCTCAGGGGGTTACGCCCGCCGCGGAAACTGCCCGAAGTCCGGCTTGCGCTTGGCCTTGAACGCCTCGCGGCCTTCCTTTGCCTCGTCGGTGCCGTAGAACAGCAGGTTCGCGTCGTGGGCGAGTTGCTGGATGCCGGAGTAGCCGTCCTCGGCGGCATGAAAGCTCGCCTTCATCAGGCGCAGCGCAAACGGGGACAGCGCGAGCATCTCCCGGCACCACTTCACGGTCTCGCGCTCGAGATCGGCCAGCGGGACGACGGCGTTCACCAGCCCCATCTCGGCCGCCTGGTGCGCGTCGTACTGGCGGCACAAGAACCAGATCTCCTTCGCCTTCTTCATCCCGACAAGCTGGGACAGCGAACTGGCCCCGAGGCCGCCGTCGAACGACCCGACCCTGGGACCGACCTGACCGAACCGGGCGTTATCGGCGGCGATCGTCAGATCGCAGACGACGTGCAGCACGTGCCCGCCGCCGATGGCCCAGCCGGCCACCATCGCCACGATCGGCTTGGGGCAGCGCCGGATCTGGATGTGCAGGTCGGTCACGTGGAAGCGGCCGACCGACTTCTCGTCCATGGCGTACCCGGTATCGCTGCGCGTGCGCTGGTCGCCGCCGGAGCAGAAGGCCTTATCGCCCTCGCCGGTGAGGATAATGACCCCGACCGACTCGTCCTCTCGCGCCACGGTGAGGGCCTGCGAGATCTCGATGATCGTCTGCGGCCGGAACGCGTTGTGTACCTCCGGCCGGCAGATGGTGATCTTCGCGATGCCGTCGTCGCTGGTCTCGTACCGGATGTCGCTGTACTGGCCCGACGCGTGCCAGACGATGTCAGTGCTCTCACTCATGCGAGCAATTGTGCACCGGTGCACGTACGCATCCGCTGGCCGGGCATGTGGCCCAGGTCACGCCAGCCGCTGCTCCAGGCGGGCGGCGACCTCACGGTAGCGGGCAACCGGGATGAGGTGCACGCCGTCGAAGGCACCCGAGTCGCGGATCTGAAGCACCAGGTCACAGGTCGCCTCGACCCCTGCGGCGCGATCAGCCGCCACGCGCTCTACCAGCCCGCCAGGAATCTCGATGTCGGGCACGGCTGCGGCCAGCCGCCCGGCGTGGCTCTCGCTCGCCAGCACGATGACGCCCGCGAACACCGGCATGTCGGCCTGCGTGGCCTCGCGCCACCGGAGCAGGGCCTCCAGCGAGAAGCTCGCCTGCACGAACAGGAAGTCAGCGGCCCGCTTCCAGGCCGGCAGCGGACGCAGGGCGGCGGCGGCGCCGACGCGGAACGGATGCACGCCCGCGAACGCCGGCTCGTCCGGCAGCGCCCGGACTTCCTCGATCATCGCCCGCACGGTCAGCTCGCCGGTACGGCCGCCCGAGGTCGGCTTGTCGCCGTAGACAAACAGGAACTGGTCAACCCCGTAGGAGGCAGCCGTCAGCAGGTCCCGGTGGAACCCCAGCAGGTTGCGGTCGCGCGAGTTCAGGCAGGCAATGCTACGGCCGCCCATCGCCTCGACCTCGTGGGCCACCGCGACGCTGGAGACCGTTGCCCGCCCGAGATGGTTGTCAGGGATCAGGAAGGCATCGGCCACCTTGCTGAGCGTTCCGATCTGATGACGGACGTGCATGAGGTCCGGCCGGGTCGGGGGCTCGATCTCGCAGATGACCTGGAAAGGGAGACGATCCACCGCGCCAGCCTAACGCCGCGTCGTCTCCGGCTAGGTCCTGCCTATCGGTACATCGCCGCCAGCGGCCGTGCCGCGGGGCGCGGATGTCGGCGTACTGGCCCGACGCATGCCAGACGATGACAGTGGGCGTATCACGGTTCGGCGAGCGCTTGCTCGCCGGCCGCAGCGAGCCGGGCCCGGATCTCCTCCTGAGTTTGGTCACCGGCCTGCGGAGCGATGATCAGCGGTGCGCTGACCTGGGGTGATGGGTGCTGCAGAGACGCTCCTGAGGCACCAGCTGGTGCCCATCGGTTGGCCCGTGGCGTGGATTCGGCGGGTGCGGACCTCCTCAGGGGCGACGGCCGCGCAGATCGCTGAGTCGGTTGATGGCCGCCGGCGGATTATCGCGCATGTCGGCTCGGCGCATACCGAGGCTGAGCTCGGGTTGCTGGTCGAGCGGGCTCGGGCGCTGCTGCAGGATCCGGAACAGGGCGAGTTCGAGCTGGGGATCGAGCCGGTAGTGGCGAAGACGTCGCTGCTTGCCCGGGCGGGTGGTGACACGCTCTTCGGTGACCAGGTCACCACCTCACGCAAGCGCGTGACGGCCGCCGCCCCGCGGGTGATCTCGACCGCGTCGCGGGTGCTGTACGACGTTCTGGCCGGAGTGTTCACGCCCCTCGGGTTCGACGCGCTGGGAGACGACGTGTTCCGGGACCTGGTTATTGCCAGGATCGTGGAGCCGACCTCGATCCTGGATACCGGACGGGTGCTGATCGATCTGGGTTGCAAGCCGGCGAGCGAGAAGACGATACGTCGCACTCTGGCCCGCTGCGGCAAGGGCGGCTACCGCGACAAGCTCGCCGCGTTGTGCTTCGCCCGCGCGAGCCGGCGGCGATGTCTCCTTGTGCCTCTACGACGTGACGACGTTGTATTTCGAGGCGCAGAAGGAGGACGACCTGCGCAAGGTCGGGTACTCCAAGGAGCGGCGGGTCGACCCGCAGCTCGTGGTCGGGCTGCTGGTCGACCGGCACGGCTTCCCGCTGGAGATCGGCTGCTTCGAAGGGTCCAGAGCCGAGACGCTGACGCTGCTGCCGGTCACCCGCCAGTTCCAGGCCCGGCACGGCATGCAAGGCATGTCTAGAAATAGGCCACCAGCTCCGGAGGCCGTTGCTGTGAGTCGGTGAAGTAAGGGCGCTGACCTGGGCCGAGCAATAGTTCATCGAGGGGCCGAAGCCAGGTTCGTTCCGCCTACGTTCCGGCGTGAACTCGTTTCGCTCTTGCAAGCCGAAGGCGAGCCCGATTTGGCGATTTGCGCCCGAGATCTGCGAGTCGTCGCTTCGTGCCCTTGCACGGACGACTTCTGCCAGAGCTTCTACCCTGCACCGCGGCCGGAGGGTGCCTGCGGGTCCGGGCGGGAAGCAGCACGCCTGCTGCCTATGACAAGCTGAAATCCCGGTGTAGGCTGGCGGCGCCGGCGCAGGAGGGCGCCGCCGGGTTCGCGGGCAGGACCTGAGTCCACCTCCACGCCTTTCTGGAAGATCGGACTTTCCGGCAGGATCGTCTTCGCTTCGCGCCCGAACGCGAGCCCGGGCGGCGAGGAGACGTCATGCCCGAACTTCCCGACCGACCCGACCTCGACCAACTTCGCCGTCAGGCAAGAGAGCTGCTTCGCGCCGCCGACCATGGCGAGCCCAGCGCTGTTGCCAGGCTTCGCGCGGTGTCCGACCGGGTCACGCTGTCAGCGGCCCAGCTGGCCGTGGCCCGCGAGCACGGCCACCGGAGCTGGCCTGCGCTGAAAGCCGAGGTAGAAAGACGCCCGGCAGGGCAGCCGTTTTTCGTGACGCTGGTCTCGGAAGACTCGGGCGCGGGCCGGGCGGCGGCCGGGGCCTCGGTACGCGATGCCCGCACCGGCGCGGTCACCGACCGGATAAAGCCTCCCGCAGGTGAGCACTTCACGCAGGTGACCTCCAACGGGCAGGGCGCGTTCTTCCTGACCACATGGGTGAACTGGGCGCCCGACGCTTCACCGCTGGTGTACCGGCTCCAGGTGGACGCCGCAGGCCGAGCCGGGCAGCTGACCCCGGTTCCCGGCGATCTCCTGCCGCCCGCAGCCCGCGGCATCGCCGCCAGCCCAGGCGGGACGGTCCTGGCCTACACGGTGCCGGGTATGATGCCGCGCACACGCCCATCAACCGCCGAGGCCGGGCTGGTGGACCTGGCGACCGGCGAGCGCCGCATCCCGTCGCTTCCCGCGGGTTCTATCAGCGACCTGTCGCTGGCCAACGACGGCCAGACCCTGGCATTCCAATGGAACCCACGGGCGGGTGGTGGGCAGGACGTGTATGTCGCCCCAGCCGCAGCCTCCGACTGGGTCGCCCAGGGCAGGATGCTCACAGACCCAGACGGCCAGCCCTACGACGCGCAAAGCCCGGTGATCAGCGCCGACGGCCGGGCGGTCTATATCACCGTCGCGCAGCCCGAGCCCACCGGCGGGCCGCACTGGACCCGGCTGCTGGAAGTCCCGGCCGGTGGCGGCCAGCCCCGCGTCCTGTTCGAGCTGCGCTACCAGCCGCACGCCCGCAACCTTGTCTACATGTGGGGGCCGGTCTGCCGCGACCGTGCCGGGGACCAGCTGCTCGCGTTCGCCACCGGTTATGTCTACCGGATCGAGATCTCGTCGGGCGCGATCACCCAGCTGCCGTTTCCGGAGGGGCAGCCCCATCATGCCGCCTGGTAACCGTGCCGGGCCCCGAAGCCCGCCAGCCAGCCCGGCCAGCCGCATCAAACCGTCGTATCGTTCGCCCGCCTTAAGCCTGCGCGAGTAAGGCAGCAAGACGAAATCGCGGGCCAGGCCGCGCGGCCTGGCCCACGATTTTGTGTGCCACTGGAGCATGGAGAGCATGGTCGTGGTCGCCGTGCGTCTACATCGCGGTAGATGGTCCTGACCGAGACCTCTAGCTCGTGGGCCAGCTGCTGCGCCGTCATGCGCCCGCGAGTCTGCAGTAATAGGAGC
>JASHUE010000383.1:0-8672 GCA_030040195.1 Streptosporangiaceae bacterium
CCCGGCCGAGCTTGAGGTGGCCCTGGCGGCTGAGGTCGAGCAGGCGGCCGGGCGTGCCGACCACGATGTCGACGGTGGCTAGCGCGTCGATCTGGGGCTCATACGCTCGGCCGCCGTAGAGCGTGACCACATTCACATCAAGTCTGGCGCCCGCCATCCGCAGGTCATCGGCCACCTGAATGGCAAGCTCTCTAGTCGGCACGACGACGAGCGCTCGCGGCGAGGCTGCCTCGCGCGGAGTCTGGTGAATCCGTTCCAGGATCGGGATGCCGAACGCGAGGGTCTTGCCCGTGCCAGTCCTGGCCTGGCCGATCAGGTCGTGCCCGTCCAGGGCGATCGGAAGCGTCAGGGCTTGGATCGGAAAGGCGGTGACGATGCCCTCGGCCTCCAAGGCGGCGCAAATCGGCTCAGCGATGCCGAAGTCGCGGAATGCTTTGTCGCTGCTCAGCAGCGCCGCGACCTCCGTCTCTGGGGTCTGGCTGTCATCTATCGTTGTGTACGCAGTCAGGGCTTCCGCCTCCATCAGTGGCCCGCGACCGGCAGCCTGGAACAACGCCAGCCGCCTGCTGTCGCGGGAATGCATATGGCTCTCCTGCGCGTCAGGCGTCGCCATGGCGCGGGCGACAGCCGCGCACTCGCGAAGGAGAAGCAGCGTTCCGTCAACCGGGCGTTCGTGCCTCGGTGATCGTCACGCCGAGCTATCGGTATAACGTTTCCGGGGGCCTATCACATTCCTCATGTGTATCGCGTCACAGTGTAGCAACAGCGACTTCAGGCACTTCGGAAGCGCTCCGGTGGAACTGTTACAGGGCCGGGGAGGTGCCGAATTGTTACGCTTCGCAGGTGAGTCACGACCAGCAAGATCCTCTGCCGGGAGAGCCACCTACCGAAGGCCTGCTCGATCTGCTCGGCCTGCTGGCGTATGCCTCGCTGACTGCCTTCTTCCGGATTTCCGACGATGCCGCGCTGGCGTTGTCGCTGCCGGATAAGACCGCGCTGGCGGAGCTAGCGGTGGCGGAGTTCGGCCACTTCCTGCTGCTACGCGATCGCATCGAGGAACTAGCGGCGGATCCGACGACGGTCATGCAGCCGTTCGTCGGCCCGATTGACGCCTTTCACGCGAGGACCGCGCCCTCGGACTGGCTCGAGGGTCTGGTTAAGGCCTACGTGGGGGACGAAATAGCCGCCGACTTCTATCGGGCGGTCGCGCGCGTGCTCGACCCGGCGAACCGGCAGCTCGTGCTAGCCGTACTCGCCGACACCGGGAAGACGGAATTCATCGTGGCCAGGGTGCGGGAGGCGATCGAGGCGGACCCGCGCGTCGCCGGCCGACTGGGGTTGTGGGCGCGCCGGCTTGTGGGTGAGGCGCTCGGCCAGGCTCAGCGAGTCGCAGCCGATCGCGAGCCGCTGGCACGCTTGCTCGTCGGTGACGCCACGAGCCAGCTTGGGGATATCGGGCGGATGTTCGCTCAGCTCACCGATGCCCATGCCGCCCGGATGGCGGCTCTGGGACTGGCCGACTAGACCGGGGCAACCCGAGGGCCGCAGCCGCTACAGGTTGCTGAACCCGACCCGGCGGGGCTCGGTCCCGCCAAACTCAACGTAGGCGATCTTGTCAGCGGGTACCAGAACCCTGCCGCCCTTATCGTCGACCAGCGTGAACATCCCGCCCTGCTTGACCGCCGCCTTGAGCGCCTCTTCCACCTCGTCCGGTGCCTCATTGGTCTCAAGGACGAGCTCGCGCGGCGCCGACTGTATCCCGATCTTGACTTCCACGGCTCTCCTAATCTCGGCCTCTACGAGGCTAACGGCGAAGGTCGCGGCGCGGGCGGAACCCTGGCCCAGCTCGGCTACGCCGCGAGCGAAAAGGCTCGATGCCCTTCGCAGCGTGCCGCGGCGGCCGAAAGTCAGCTGGTGAGCGGCCAGTCGCTGATACCACGCCAGGCCAGCCTGGCCATCAACTGCTCCGCGGCATCCTTGGGAATGGCCTGATTTGTGGTCAGCCAGTAGCGCGCGCTGACCTGTGCCATGCCGACGAGGGCCATGCCCAGCAGATGAGCCTCCTCGTTGCTGACGCCGGCGTCCTCGCGAATGAACTGGCTCACCATGTCGGCGCACTCGTACATCGCGTGCTCCACGCGCGCGCGCACGGCTGGCTCGTTGCTCAGATCGGACTCGAAGACCAGCCGGAAGGCCTCTCTGGCATCGGCGACGTAGTCGTAGAACGCCTTGAAAGTTGCGGGTACTCGCTGGCGGTTGTCAGACGTCGATGACAGCGCCTCACTCATGATCTTGACGAGCTCGTTTGCGCTTTCATCCAGTAGCGCCAGGTACAGCTCGAGTTTGCCAGGAAAGTGCTGGTAGAGCACGGGCTTGCTGACGCCGGTACGCTCGGCAATCTCGTCCATCGCCGCAGCGTGGTAGCCCTGGGCCACGAAGACGTCGCGAGCCGCCCCGAGGAGCTGCAACCGGCGCGCGGGCCGCGGCATGCGCGTGCTTGCGGGCCTGGCCTGGGGCGATGCAGTCACGTAGTACTCCGGAAATGGTGCTCTCGGCGACGCCACTGCGCCGCGATCTTCCTGCAATCCTACGTCCGGGTAGGTTGCCGGGTCCTGCTAGCGGTACTCGTCGTCGTCGAGGCTCAGCTCACGGGCCTGTTCGGCCCGGTCAGCCGGGCTGGCCTCAAGCGGAAACTCGCCAAACTCGTCGGCGTCGCCCGGCACCGGGATTGCATCCTGACCCTGCTCCGCTGCGTCGGCATCCGGTGCCTCAAGTCCCATGTCACTCATCCCGGATCCTCCCGTCCCTTCGGCAATCGAACATATTGCCGAAAGACAAAATGCGGACAACACTGGTTCTATCAGTACCCGCGCCAGGGACTCACATCCGCACGGCATTCAAGACGATAATCAGTAGCGCCAGTCCCATCAGTAGCGACAGGGCCGCCGGGGTAGGGAGAAGCCATGCACAGCATGTGGAAGGGGGCAGTTTCCTTCGGGCTGGTCATGATCCCGGTGAAACTCTACGCCGCCACCGAGCAGAAGGACATCGCGTTCCGGCAGGTACATCGGGAGGATGGCGGACGAATCAGGTTCCGCCGGTTCTGCTCGATCGAAGACGTCGAAGTGGCCTACGAGGATGTCGCCAAGGGCTACGAGTTGCCGGGCGGCGAGATTGTCATCCTTACCGAAGAGGACATGGCGGAGCTGCCGCTGCCCACGACAAAGAGCATCGAGGTCGTCCAGTTCACCCCGGCCGAGCAGCTTGATCCGATCCTGTTCAACCGCAGCTACTACGTGGAGCCCGAGCCAGCAGGAGTTCGCGCATACTGCCTGCTCAGGGACGCGCTTGAGGACTCCGGCAAGATAGCCATCGCCCAGGTTGCGCTGCGCCAGCGCGAGTCATTGGCCATTCTGCGGGTCCGCGATGACGTACTCGTGCTGGAGACGCTGCTGTGGCCGGACGAAGTGCGCGTGCCGGCGTTCGGGTTCCTCGACGACGACATCGAGGTGCGTCCCCAGGAACTGCGGATGGCCGGTTCGCTCATCGAGTCGATGACCGTGGACTTCGACCCGGACGAGTATCACGACAGCTATCGCGAGGCTCTTCAGGAACTAGTGAACGCCAAGGTCGAGGGGCGTCAGGTCGTCCAGCCCGAGGCGGAGGAGCAGCCATCGGGCGAGACGTCCAGCCTCGCGGACGCCCTCCGCGCCAGCCTGGCCGCGGCCCGGGGCGGCCGTCTTGGCAGTGTGCCTGACGCTGCCGACGGCGACGAGGGCGAGGAGGAGACGACCAGGGCGCGCTCGTCCGGGGCCAGGACCCGCTCGGCAGCAGCCGGCTCAGGCAAAACGAGCGGCAAGGCCGGCCCCACCAAGACCGGCACAGCAAGGACCGGCACAGCAAGGACCGGCCCAGCAAAGACCGGCACAGCAAAGACCGGTACAGCAAAGACCGGCACAGCCAAGGCCAGCCCGGCTAAGACCGGAACCGCCAAGGCCGCCGGCTCGGGTTCGCGGGCCAAGACCGCGGCCGCCAAGACCGGACCTGGCGAGACCGGGGCGGCAGAGGGGACGGCCAAGACGCCAAGGACCAAGCGTGGTGCCGTGGCCGAGGAGTCGGCCGAGGCGCGGCGCCGGCCGCGGCGCGCGAGTTGAGCCGCGGTGCGCGAAACGAATCGCGTCGCTACCGCCGAGTAGGCTCTGACGTCATGACTGACCGGAACCTGCCCGATGCTGGCGCGACGCTGAGTCCTGATGGCTCGCGTGGCAGCGCGGCGGCCGAGGGCGGCCCGGTACTGAGCGTCGGAGCGCCGCCGGACAGCAGCGCGCCATCGGAGAGCAGCGCGCCACCGGACAGCGGCACGGCATGGGGGACCAGCGCGGCACCAGACGGGAACGCGACGCCCATACCGGCGTGGCCGGGCGAACCGGTGCCGTTGCCCGTCGGCCAGGTATTCGTCCGCACCGCCCCGGCCAGGCACGACGGTGAGCCCGCGCTCTTTGTGCACGGACTCGGTGGGTCCGCCTCGAACTGGACCGACCTGATGGATCTGCTTCGCCAGCCCAATGCGCTCGGTCCTGGCAGCGCGGGCATGGCTGCAGACGCGATTGATCTCCCCGGCTTCGGCTTCTCGCCGCCTCCACCCGATGGGGACTACTCGCTGGCTGGGCGAGCCGAGGCGGTCATCGAGCTGATCGAGCGCCGCAGGAACTGGCCGGTCCACCTCATCGGCAACTCGATGGGCGGCGCGATCTCGATTCGCGTCGCGGCCCGGCGCCCCGACCTCGTCCGGACCCTGACCCTCATCTCGCCCGCCCTGCCCGACCTGCGACCGCGGCTGTTGCCGGCCCGGCTCGCCTTGGTCAGCACGCCGGGCATCGGCCGGCTTGTGATGGACCACATACGGCAGCAGCCCCCCGAGCGCCGAACGGACAGGTCCATCCGCGATCTGTACGCCGACCCGAACCGGATGCAGCCGGAGCGCCGCGCCGAGGCGATCGCCGAGCTCATCCGGCGCGATGACCTTGGCTATGCCACCGACGTGCTGCTGAACTCCGGCCGGGCGCTGGTAGCCGAGTACCTTTGGCGTGGTCCCGGCTCGCTGTGGCGGGACGCGGCTCGGGTGACCGCGCCCACGCTCGTGATTCACGGCAGCCATGACCGTCTCGTCAACCCGTCGACCGCCGGGCGCGCCGCGAGGACCTTCAAGCGCTGCCGGGTCGTCGTGCTCGCGAGTGTCGGCCATGTCGCCATGATGGAGCGCCCGGACCTGGTGGCCGCCGAGATGCGCGGGTTCCTGGCGACCGCAGGAGCCACCGTGCCTGCTGCCCGCGGCGGCGCGGTGCAGGCCGGTCGCTGACTGCTCACGTCATGATCATCAAGGCCCCGAGCGTGCAGACCGCCGAGGCCGGGGCCGAGTTCGTTCCCGGAAGTTATGTGGTTATCGACGGCGGCACCGTGACTGAGGTCGGGGCGGGCGACCCGCCGCGAGACGCCGATGTCGTGCTGCCGGAAGGCGTGCTCGTGCCGGGACTCGTGGACCTGCAGGTCAATGGCTATTACGGCGTCGAGTTCCAGATCGCCGACGCGAACAGCTGGGCCAGCGTCGCGCGGCGTCTGCCCGAGACGGGGACGACAGCGTTCCTGCCGACGATGATCACCGCTCCGATCGGCGAACTCGCTGCCGCACTCGCGACGGCGGCGGAGTTCCTGCCGTCGATGAGCGACGGCGCACGGATGCTCGGAGTGCATCTGGAGGGCCCGTTCATTTCCGCGGCCCGGCGCGGTGCGCACAACCCCGCGTACATCACCGATCCGGCCCCAGCCGCCGTGACCGAACTGCTGGCGGCCGGCCGCGGCGCGCTGCGCCTGGTCACCCTGGCACCGGAACTGCCGGGCGCACTGGCCGCCATCGGCGAACTGACGGCGGCCGGGGTGCTGGTCAGCGTCGGGCACACCGATGCCACGGCCGCCCAGGTCGCGGCGGCGAGCGCGGCCGGAGCGCGGAATGTGACGCACCTGTTTAACGCACAGCGTGGGCTCGCCCACCGCGAGCCCGGCGTGGTTGGCCAGGCGCTCACCGACCCCCTGCTGACCAGCGGTCTGATCCTCGACCTCCGGCACGTGGTGGCCGCCGTGGCCAAGATCGCGTTCGCCGCCGCTCCTGGCCGGATCGCGCTGGTCACTGACGCGTCCGCGTGCGCCGGCATGCCAGCGGGGGACTACCTGCTCGGCGGCGAGCCCATCACGCTGCCCGCAGGCGACGGCGAGCCGCCGGTGCGCGCGAACGGCACGCTGGCCGGGTCGGCACTGCGGATGGACCGGGCGGTCGCGAATGCGGTGTCGTGCGGCCTTCCGCTGGCGGCCGCTGTCGCCGCCGCCACCCGCATCCCAGCCGACCTGATCGGCCGTCCCGACCTCGGGCGCCTGGTTCCCGGCGCGGCGGCGGACATGGCGTGGCTGAGTCGGGATCTCGTGGCCAGGGCGACCTGGGTCAGCGGTCGGCTGGTGTATACCGATGGTGCTGCGGACACGCTCGCCGCGGTGGCGGCATGAGGGAAGGAACTCGCAACAGCATGGCAACGGATGGGAACGCGCCGGGTCCGTCGCTGATGCGCCAGGAGATCGGGCAGCAGCCCGAGGCCCTGCGGGCGACGATCGACTCGCTGCTGCCGCGTCGCGACGAGGTGACCCGGCTGGCGGCAGACACGCGGCAGGTGCTGCTGATCGCGCGCGGCACCTCAGACAACGCGGCTGTGTACGGCAGCTACCTGATTCAGGCGCACGCCGGCCGGCTCGCGTCACTCGCGTCGCCGTCGATCGCGACCACGTACAAGGCCTCGATTGACCTGACCGGCGTGCTGGCGGTCGCGCTTTCCCAGTCGGGGCGGACCGCGGAAATCGTCGAGACGCTGGAGTGGGCGGAGGCAAACGGCGCGCGGACGCTGGCAATCACCAACGGCGGAGCCGACTCGCCGCTGGCCCTCGCTGCGGATGTCGCGTTCGTTACCGAGGCCGGCGTCGAGCGAGCAGTGCCGGCGACCAAGACGTTTACGACTGAGCTCGCGGCCCTGGCGGTCCTCGGGCTGGCCCTCGGCGCGCCGCTGGATCCTGGCGAGCTGCGGGCGGCGCCCGAGGCGATCTCGGCGCTGCTGGCCGGCCAGCTGGACCTGGCCCCGATCGTGAACGAGCTGGCGAAGGTACCTGGCGTGGTCGTGTCCGGCCGGGGCATGGCCTACTCGGCCGCACTGGAGCTGGCGCTGAAGCTCAAGGAAGCCTGCTACCTGCACGCGATGGGCCTGTCGTACGCGGACCTGCTGCACGGGCCGATCGCGGTGGTGGACGCCGAGACGCCGGCGATCGTGATGGCGGCCGACTCTGGGCCGACGCTGGCGGGGACCGTCGACCTGGCCCGCCGCGTCACTGGCGCGGGAGCGCGGGCCTATGGCATCGGCGGCGGACCTTCGCTGGCAGCCGCCTGCTCGCGTTCGCTGGCGGCACCCGCGCTGCCTGAATGGCTGGCGCCGATCGGCCTCATTGTCCCCGGCCAGCTGCTGACCGAGGCGCTGGCCAGGCAGCTAGGCATCAACCCGGACGCCCCGCGCGGCCTGAGCAAGGTGACGCAGACCGACTGAGCCCGCCGGCTACTGCTCGCGGTAGACCTTGTACTGCGCTGCCTGGGCGCGAGGCCGCAACACCATCAGGTCGATGTTCACATGGGCCGGCCTGGTCACGGTCCAGGCGACGGCGTCAGCGACATCCATAGCGGTCAGCGGCTCGGCGACACCGGCGTATACGGCCGCGGCCTTGTCCGCGTCGCCGCGATACCGGTTCAAGGCGAACTCGGCCGTCTTCACCATGCCGGGGGCGATCTCGATCACGCGGACCGGCTTGTCGTAGATCTCGAGCCGCAGAGTCGCGGCAATCGCGTGCGTGCCGTGCTTGGCCGCGACGTAGCCGCCGCCGCCCTCGTAGGCGACGAAGGCCGCAGTGGAGGACATGAGCACGATCGTGCCCGCGCCGCTGGCGATCAGCTTCGGCAGCAGTGCCTGCACCGAGTTCAGCGTGCCGAGGACGTTCATGTCGTACATGGCCTGCCAGTCGGCGGGGTTGCTCTCGGCGATGGAGTCGGCGCCGATTGCGCCGCCCGCGTTCGCGACCAGGACGTCGCAGCGGTCGAGCGACTGGGCCAGCGCGTCGACGGCCGGGCGGTCGGTGACGTCAAGTTCGCGCGCCTCGGCGCTGCCGCCCGCGGCGGTGATCTGCTTGACCACCGCATCGAGGTGATCCAAGCGCCGGGCGGCCAGCACCACCCGATAGCCGGCCTCGGCGAGCTTGATCGCCGTCGCCGCACCGATGCCGATGCTTGCCCCGGTCACCACTGCTACGCGTGTCATGCCGCGATTCTGCCAGCAGTCGCGCCGACCGGTGGGACCGGGTATTCACGTCGTCGTAAGCCATACACGGTGGGCAAATGACCTCACGGCGACCTAGCATCGGGGCTGTGCACCTGCGTGGAGTGATCACCGACTGGGGTGGCGTGATGACCAACCCCATCATCGAGACCGTCACCGCCTGGCTCGTCGAGGACAGCATCGACCCGGCTAGCTACCGCGCGGTCATGCGTCAGTGGGTATCGGAGGCATACGAGTCGCAGGACAGCGTTAACCCGA
>JASHUE010000033.1:0-2733 GCA_030040195.1 Streptosporangiaceae bacterium
AGCACAGCCAGACCGCACAGCACAGCCAGACCGCAGAGCCAGAGACCGCATTGCCAGACCACAGAGCCCGACCGCATAGTCAGACGATCCGCAGGGAGCGCGACCACAAGTGCCAGCCATAATCGATAGCGTCCTTCGCGCTGGCGAGGGCAAAACGCTGCGCAAGCTCAAGACGATCGTCACTCAGGTCAACTCGATCGAGGAAGAATTCCGCGCGATGAGCGATGCCGAGCTGCGCGCGATGACCGACGAGCTGCGGCAGCGGTACGAGGACGGCCAATCGCTGGACGACCTGCTGCCTGAGGCGTTCGCCACCGTCCGGGAGGCAGCCAGCCGGGTCATCGGTCAGCGGCACTTCGACGTCCAGCTCATGGGCGGGGCGGCGCTGCACCTGGGCAACATCGCCGAGATGAAGACCGGCGAGGGCAAGACCTTGACCGCGGTGCTGCCGTGCTATCTGAACGCGCTGGCCGGCCGGGGCGTCCACGTCGTTACGGTGAACGACTACCTGGCCAAGTACCACGCCGAGTGGATGGGCCGGATTCACCGCTTCCTCGGCCTCAAGGTCGGCGTCATCCTCGCCGAGATGACGCCCGACGTTCGGCGCGAGCAGTACGCGGCCGACGTGACCTACGGCACGAACAACGAGTTCGGCTTCGACTACCTGCGCGACAACATGGCCTGGGGGCTGGAGGAATGCGTCCAGCGGGGCCACGCCTACGCCATCGTGGACGAGGTGGACTCGATCCTCATCGACGAGGCCAGGACCCCGCTGATCATCAGCGGCCCGGTGGACCAGAACAGCATCTGGTACCAGACCTTCGCCAGGATCGTGCCGCGGCTGCGCCGAGGCGAGGAAGGCGAGGGCGACTACGAGGTCGACGAGAAGAAGCGGACCATCGGCATCCTCGAGTCTGGCGTCGAGAAGGTCGAGGACGAGCTCGGCATCGACAACTTGTACGAGAGCGTCAACACGCCGCTGATCAGCTTCCTGAACAACGCGCTCAGGGCCAAGGAGCTCTACCACAAGGACAAGGATTACGTCGTGATGAACGGCGAGGTCCTGATCGTGGACGAGTTCACCGGCCGCATCCTGCATGGCCGGCGCTGGAGCGAGGGATTGCACCAGGCCGTCGAGGCCAAGGAAGGCGTGCAGATCAAGGACGAGAACCAGACCCTCGCCACGATCACGCTGCAGAACTACTTCCGGCTCTACGAGAAGCTGGCCGGCATGACCGGAACCGCGATCACCGAGGCCAACGAGTTCTGGTCGACCTACAAGATCGGCGTCGTCCCCATCCCGACCAACATGCCCATGATCCGCAGCGACCAGCCGGACCTGGTGTACCAGACTGAGGATGCCAAGTGGGACGCCTTGGTCGAGGACATCGTCGAGCGGCACGAGGCGGGGCAGCCGGTGCTGGTCGGAACCACCAGCGTGGAGAAGTCCGAGCTGGTGTCCAGAGCGCTGAAGCGCAAGGGCGTGATGCATGAGGTGCTGAACGCCAAGTACCACGAGCGTGAGGCGGCGATCATCGCCCGGGCCGGGCACAAGGGCTCGGTCACGGTCGCGACCAACATGGCCGGGCGAGGCACCGACATCATGCTCGGCGGCAACCCGGAGTTCATCGCCGACCAGCAGCTGCACCAGCGCGGCCTGTCGCCGGTCGAGACGCCCGAGGATTACGAGGCAGCCTGGCCCGAGGCGGTCGAGAAGGCACGCAAGGCGGTGGCGGAGGAGCACGAGGAGGTTGTCGGGCTCGGCGGCCTCTACGTCCTGGGGACCGAGCGGCACGAGTCGCGGCGGATCGACAACCAGCTCCGCGGCCGGTCCGGCCGCCAGGGCGACCCCGGCGAGTCGCGGTTCTACCTCTCGCTCGAGGACGACCTGATGGTCAGGTTCAACGGCGACAAGATCGCGCACCTGATGCAGCTGCTCAAGACCCCGCCGGAGATGCCGCTCGAGTCCAAGCCCGTCAGCCGGGCGATCCGGTCCGCCCAGGGCAACGTCGAGTCGCTGAACTTCGAGATCCGCAAGGACGTGCTCAAGTACGACGACGTCATGAACCGGCAGCGCAAGGTCGTCTACGACGAGCGGCGCAGCGTGCTCGAGGGCGCCGACATGCATGGGCAGATCAACGGGATGGTCGACGATGTGATCGCCGACTACGTGACGGGCGCGACCGCGGAGGGTTTCCCCGAGGAATGGGACCTGGACAAGCTCTGGCGCGCGCTCAAGCAGCTTTATCCCATCCGCATCTCCGTCAACAATGTCATCGACGAGGCCGGCGGCGAGAAGGCCCACCTGACCAAGGAGATCATTGCCGAGGCGGTACAGGCGGACGCCCACTCGGCCTACGAGCGCCGGGAGCAAGAGCTGACCCCCGACCTCATGCGCGAGTTCGAGCGCCGGGTGGTGCTATCCGTGCTCGACCGCAAGTGGCGCGAGCACCTCTACGAGATGGACTACCTGCGTGAGGGCGTCAGCCTGCGTGGCTACGGCCAGCGTGACCCGCTGATCGAGTACCAGCGCGAGGGCTACGACATGTTCACGGCGATGATGGAAGGGATCAAGGAGGAGTCGGTCAGCACCCTGTTCAACGCTCAGGTGCAGCCGGTCGAGGACCCGATCATCGCCGAGGCCGCGGACGCCGGGGCAGTTGGCGCGCCGGCCGCCGCCACGGCCCTGGCGGGCACCGCGCCGGTCAGGCCCCAGCGGCAGGCTCAGCCCGC